>JABHOV010000036.1 GCA_018695135.1 Candidatus Melainabacteria bacterium
ATTTATACATCAGCGACTGGGATGGAAGCCCAAAAGATCAGCTAGAGCTGATTCCGGCTAATACTGTTAAAGAATCACACTTTTTCGCCGTAAAACTGTATGAGAATAACACTTTTGTGGTATGCTGGGGCTATGCGCCGTATAATAAGCCAAAAATTACAAAAATGGCAATTAACAAAGGGAAGAAAGCCTTTGATTTTGTATGGTGCAAGGCAAATCGGTAAGACTTACATACTCAAGGATTTTGCAAAGCACAATTTTCCTAAATATCATTATCTCAATTTTGAAGAAGATCCACAGCTTCTTAAATTTTTTGAACAGGATCTCAAAGTGGATCGCATCATTAAAGAACTTAGTTTGTATTTATCTCAAAGTATCAATATCAAAACGGATTTATTGATTTTTGATGAGATACAAAACTGTCCTAAGGCTCTTACTAGTTTGAAATACTTTGCTGAAAATATACCAGAGCTTGCACTTGTTTCAGCTGGTTCTCTTTTGGGTTTAGAACTAAGTCCCGAGTCGTTTCCGGTTGGTAAGGTAGAAGTCATGCATATGTATCCGATGACTTTCATGGAGTTTTTGCTTGCTTTAGGAGAAGACGATTGGCATGATTATCTACGAGATTTTGATTACCAAAGTCAAATTGCCCAGCCGCTTCATAATACTTTACTGAGTTATTTGAAGGATTATTTTGTAGTAGGTGGAATGCCCAAGGTGGTAGATACTTATGTGATAAACAAGGACGGCTCCTTGCAAGTCTATGACAGAGTTAGAGACCAGCAGGAGCAAATAATTCAAGCGGTACTAGCTGATGTTGCAAAGCATTCGGGTAAAGAAAACTCAATGAACATCACCCAGACCTGGCAATATATGCCTTCTAAACTCAATGCTTATTATGAAAGTGATAATGCAAGATTTCGTTTCAAAGAAGTGATCAAGGGTAAAGAAAGGTACAAGGATTTTATTGGAGTCTTAGATTGGCTTGAAAAAGCTAATTTGGTGATTAGAGTACCAATACTGGAGCATATTCAAGTGCCGCTTATGAGTTCTATGAAAGAAAATATTTTTAAACTTTATAATTATGATATTGGTATTTTGGCAAGGCTTGCAAACCTAAGTCCTCAGAGGATCCTCTCGTCAGATTATGGAAGCTTCAAGGGCTACTTTGTAGAGAACTTTGTCGCGCAGGAATTGAGAGCAGAAATTAGTCATCTTGATTCTCTGTATTCTTGGAAGACTAAAGACCATGAACTTGAGTTTGTGATTAATGACAGAGAGGGAAGAGCCTTGCCAATAGAAGTCAAATCAGGTAAAACTAAAACAGCAACTAGTTTTAGAAAATTTATTGAGAAGTATGAACCAGGTATCAAAATTATCTATAGTCAGGACAATTTTAGTTTTGATAAAGAGAAATCACTTTATAGACTGCCATTGTATATGCCATGTACAACTTTGATAGGTCATTGACTTGAGAGGCTGTGGCTTTAAAGCTGTACGTCTTTAAGTGTCAGATCTCCACAAAAACATAGGGTCGTATTCGGTCAACGGAGAAAAATAGAGTATTACTCTATCTCCATTGTAGCCTAACTATACTAGGTGACCCCTATAATATAACCCAATTAGCCTAGCCTAGAGACTTGTTTTCAACGAATAATGTATACAGATGCTTCGTGGTATTTATACATCAGCGACTGGGATGGAAGCCCAGAAAGATATGCAAGAATTAATTGCAGACAATTTAGCGAATGCTAATACCAGTGGTTTTAAAGCAGTACGTCATATTTACAAAAGTTTTGCAGATCATCCGATTGTTAATTCAGCAACCGGTCAAGAGATGGGTGAGATTTCTCACGGCATAGAACCATTTTCTACGAGTTATGACTTCGCTCAAGGTCCACTGAGACAAACTGGTAACCCTCTTGATATTGCTGTTCGCGGTGAAGGTTTTTTTGCTATACAAGATGCTGATGGAGTGGTTTCTTACACTCGCAACGGACATTTTAGTTTGGATAAAGATGGTTACATTGTTACACAATCTGGTGATTTTCTTTTGGATCAAGGACTGGCTCCAGTTTTTCTTGGCTTCCAAGGAGTGCGTGACCTAGTTGTTTTACGTAACGGTAATATGGTTGTCAATGGTGACTATGTTGCAAGACTTAATACTTTTGAATTTCCAGATGATGCCAAAATCATGCGACAAGCAGGTGATAAATATACCGCTGACAAAGCTCTTACAGGAATGAACAGTTCCTTTAACAGCACTCTAGCTCAAGGTTTCATTGAAAATTCTAATGTCAGCCCAGTAAAAACATCCGCTGAAATGGTTCAAGTAATGAGAAGCTATGAATCGAATCAAAGAGCAATGAAAGCGCAGGTTGATACGCTGCAGATGTTGATGCAGCTAGGCGAGAATATATAATTAGTGACCTGTATAATGCTATCGAATAGCCAGGTTGGTCAATTGTTAGACGAATAATGGTCGATTAATCGTTAATTTAATACTTAAACCCATCCGGTCTAAGGTGCACACTCGGTTCAATTTCAGTGCTATTAAGCGCGCCGCCAAGTACTTTGGCTAATACGATCAAGTGATCACCAGTTTCCATTTCTGTAAAATATTCTGCTTCCAGGTAGCCAACAGAGTCTTTGAGTATTGGCACACCAGTGATTCCAGTGAAGGTATCAAGCTCATCGAAGATGCTTCCTGTTTCTGGGGCTGGTTTAAAAAATCTAGACATGGTTTTGCCGTTTTCTTTGCCCATGATATTGACGACGAGTTTACCGCCACCTGTTAGTAGGTCAAAGTGAGCTTTGCGTTCTTTGTTAAAAGCAATACTTACCATTGGCGGCTCGAAGCCAGCTTGTTGAACCCAACTAGCTAGGAAACCTGCTTCTTGGTCTTTATGTTTGAGGCTAATGATATAAAGTCCTGAGACTAATTTACCTAATGCTGGTGCGAGTGCTTCTTTGTCCATGTCAATGATTCTATCACGCAAAAGCGTTACGTTATCAACACCGGGTGATAACAGCGTAACGTTTCTGCTATACAAATTACCCCAAAGATCTTACACGTATAATAAAGCTAGTGTCCCTTCGTTATGCACCAATCTATTTCATCTCCATTTTGGCAGCCGTCACTTTGGCTTATGCTTTGGGTTTCAATCTTGTACCTTATCAATTTGATCAAGTAGACACTAGTGCAATTTTGCAGGCGCCGGGTTGCGAGCATTGGTTTGGCACTGATTTTTTGGGAAGGGATATTCTAGTGCGTTTGATTCATGGTGCTCAAATGAGTTTGTCGATTGCTTTATTGACTGGCTTTATGGCTTTATTAATTGGCACTACGCTCGGTACTATCGCTGGTTACATTGGTGGTTTTGTTGAAGAGTTGATTGTGAAGCTAATTGATTTCATTTATTCATTACCGGATTTATTGGTGCTAAGTATTATTGCTTTATTTTTTTCTCAATCAAGTTCGGGAATCATTTTGGGTTTGGCTTTTATTAATTGGATGGACCTTGCTCGCTTGGTTCGCTCTGAAGTCAAACAGCTTAAGGCTGAAGAATTTATTGAAGCCACACGAACACTGGGTTTGAATCATTGGCAAATTATTAGCAAACATATTTTACCTAATGCAGTTGGTTCCATCATTGTTGCACTGAGTTTTACTTTGCCGCGTGCGATTTTAGCTGAGAGCACTTTGAGTTTTATTGGGCTTGGGCTTTCACCACCAAATACTAGTTGGGGCACACTAGCTGGTGATGGCTGGCAGTATTTGAGAACTGATCCGCATTTGATTTTCTTTCCAGCCTTGATGATATTTTTGACTGTTTATAGTTTTAATTATTTTGGTGATCGTTTGCAAGAGAGTTTTAGCCCAAACAAATTTGGTGAACATTTATTAAATTTATCCTAGGCAAATCAAAACAAATCACAATCTGTCAGAGCAACAACAATAACTACACCAAGACCAAACTGGAAATGAAATAAACTAGCAGCCTCTGAAAATCCAAAGATAAATGGACTTAAGGCAAGAAAGGCTCCACCAATCAAATCTATCAAGAGATGTGTTCTTAAGCTGAGCAGTGGTTTGAAGCCCAAAGAGAAGTCAGTAAATATTGTATAAAACAATGCAATCACTCCAAGACTAACTGGCAAGCCAAGAGCGACCCCAGTAAAACCACTATAGAAAGGAATGATGATTAATATCGATACGGCAAAGTAATCGATAATTCCGTGTAAACCTGGTTTGATGAATCTCATAGACTGTTGTGAAAGCCCTGCTCTTGGAGCTTTGACAATAGTTTATTACAAAGCCAGCCCTTCAAGATAAAAGGCTATTGAGGCTTATCAAGAAAACTGCTAAGCTATAAGTCATGAGTAAGACTTTAACTAGAAGATATAGTAGACGTGCCGACTCCGGTTTAACACTGGTTGAGTTGATGGTTGTTGTCGTAATTATTGGTATTCTTGCCACAATTGCAATTCCTAATTTAATGGAAGCGCAGGATAAAGCGAAGAACACTACGATTGTTGCTGCAGCTCACGCGTTAGTTTCTAATATTCAAATCTCCGCAGTTGATACTGGTGGATTGATTCCTGAATCTGGTTATGAAATTGATGAACTTGGTTCAACTCGCAAATTACTCAATCCTTTTACTAAAGAACAAGTTGATCTTATCGACGGTATCGTTGATCCAGATCAAGACTTTCCTGGAACACTTGGCTATGAACCAAACGTAACTCTTGTAAGACCTTTCAGAAGTGGTATTGATACCGAGCCTGAAGTTGAACCGATGATTGGTGGTTTTGTTGTTACTGGGTTAGGGATTATACGAGGCGAGCCAGCGATAGTCGTCGCTTTAGACAACGGCTAATTTTGATCTGGACATTTTCCGCTTATACTGCGTTATGTCTTTTCGTCGTATTACGGGGTATCAGTTCCGCTTATAAAACTATGCGTACTTGGCGACCCTGAACAATGACGGCTCAGTCAACTCAGCCTTACCAAAACATCGCAAGCCTTGTCTAAACGAAAACTGTCGCATCTCAAAAACTGAGCTTTAGAAAATACGCGCGCTGCTTATTAATTGCTATAATTGACCACTGTGGTACAAACAGTGGACGATAAACAAGAACTAACTAACTTAGAACAGGAAAGACAACGCAAGCTTGAAGGACTTAGAGAGCTTGGTATAGATCCTTATCCTTATAAGTTTGAGCGTAGTCATTTTATAAAAGATCTCATAGAGAAATATAAAGATCTTGCTGACGAAGAGCGTACTGAGGATATGGTTACAGTTGCTGGTCGTGTGACTAATCAGCGTAACGATTGGATGTTTGTTGACCTTGTAGATGACACCGGTAAGATTCAATTATTTTCTGATTCTAAAACTCGCGCAGAGCACTTGCAGCAATTATTTCCGCTTTTAGACAAAGGCGATCATATTGGTGTTACCGGCAAAATTCGCCGCACCCCTCGTGGCGCTTTGACCATTGATATGGAGACAGTTACTGTTTTGTCTAAAACACTTAAGCCGCTTCCAGAAATCGTTGAAGGTAAACGCCGTCGTTTAGGGATCTCTGACGTTGAAACAAGATATAGACAGCGTTACCTAGATTTGATTGTTAACGAGAAATCCAAGGACAACTTATATAAAAAAGCAATCTTGATGCGCGAGATTCGTAATTTCTTGGATTCAAGAGATTTTGTAGAAATTGAAACTCCTATTCTTAATACTGAAGCGGGCGGAGCTGCAGCCAAACCTTTTGTGACTCATCACAATAGCCTTGGAGTTGATCTTACTCTACGTATCGCTACAGAGCTTCACCTTAAGCGCCTTGCTGTTGGTGGTTTTGAAAGAGTCTATGAAATTGGACGTATCTTTCGTAACGAAGGTATGAGTATTAAACACAATCCAGAGTTTACTTCTATTGAGGTCTATTGGGCTTATACAGATGTTTATGACATGATGGGTTTAACTGAAGAGATGGTTCGCTATGTTGCTCAGAAAGTAACCGGTAGTGAAATTGTAAATTACCAAGGAACAGAACTTAATTTTTCTAAGCCGTTTCGTAGAGTAACAATGCAAGAGCTTGTTAAAGAACACACGGGCAAAGATCTTGTTGGTAAAGCATTGAACGACGCTTTTGAACATCATTGCGAAGAGAAGCTGATTGAACCGACAATGGTCTATGACTATCCGATAGAGATTTCACCTCTTGCCAAAAAACATAGAGACAAGCCTGGTTTCGTTGAACGTTTTGAATTATTTATCTATGGGCGCGAAACTGCAAATGCATTTTCTGAATTAACTGATCCGCAAGACCAGCGTCAGCGTTTTGAAGATCAAGCTAAAGAACGAGCTGGTGGTGATGATGAAGCGCATGTTTTTGATGAGGATTTTGTTAACGCACTCGAGTATGGTTTGCCACCTACATCAGGTATGGGGCTTGGGATTGATAGGCTTGCTATGTTTTTGACTGATTCGGCATCTATCAGGGACGTTATTGCTTTCCCTACAATGAAACCACTATAAGAACCGTCATTGCGAGGAGCGAAGCGACGTGGCAACCTAATGCAGAATTGTTAGCTATGTTTATGCATTAGATCGCCACGCCTTTCAGGCTCGCGATGACGCATGCCTTGCCTAAACGAAAACTGTCGCATCTCAAAGTCCACGACTTTAAAATCAATGTTTTGAACTACGAAAAAATAACTCGCTCTAAAGTAAACTTTGAGCGAGACCCTTTCCGCTTAGACTGCGTTATGCAAGTCCTAACTAGTCAACTTCGCAATATCACTCTTAACTTCAACCCCAGCAATCTTCGACAAGGCATAAACACGATCAAAAACCTTGAGCGCTAGTTTACTAAATTTGTGATGAACCAGTTTGACGCCAAGTTTGTTGAGCGCGTCTACGTCATTGTATGATTTCTGAAACTCTTTGAGCATCAGTCTTTCAAAGTTGAGTCCTAGGCTTAGATCTAGATCATCAATTTCCTTGATCTTCAATTTCTTGAGTTCTTCTATTGGGATATTGGTGTCGTAGATTTTGAGTTCTACCAGTCGCTTGAGTGATTCCGGACTTTTTTCTGCTTTGTGGATTTGATTCCAAAGATAAATCGCTTCTTCAAACTTGCCAAGGTCTTCATAGGTCTTGGCTAAGCCAGTCAAGAAAGGAGTTTTGTTATCGACTAACTCCAGACCCTTTTTGTAGGCTTGCTCAGCTTTGTGAAATTGTTTTTCTGATCTAAAACAAAATCCAAGATTGAGGTAAGCAGATGGATCCAATAAATCTATAGAGAGAATTTTATCGATAACTTTGCGAGCATCTTCAAAGCGTTTTTCTTTGCTTGCGAGATTGAGTTTGCCGTAGAGTGGCCATTTGCGCATGAATAGTTTGTAGGGTTTGTACTCCTCACAATCCTCATCCTTTATAAGGCGTTTCATGGCTTCAATGGAGTCATCCCAGGAAAATCCGTCTTTGTTAAGGTTTTTCTGGTTTTTGGCTAAATATGGCACGATTTTGGGCAGATGATAAAATTCTGCCTCAAATGCGTCAAGCTCCAGGAGCAAATATTTATTGCCAAACACCCCCACATCATAAGGGAAAAAAACTATAAAGTCTATAGAGAATGCTAGGAAAATGGAGGTCCCGGGTATCTCCATTTTAATCTTCGCTCTTGAAATTGGGTATTTGCCCCTAAGTGCTATCACGCCTTGATAATGTGTATATACTATTGTATAATTAGTTCTTATGGGTTTAAGAGATTTTTTTAAGTCAGTAAGAGCTGAGAAGTTCGCCAAGCAAGCTGGAGCCAATACCAACAATGGTTTGAGTGATGATGAGATATCCGCCAATTGGGTGCAATGCAAGTCTTGCAAGGCGACGATACACAAATCTGCCTACCAAGAGAACCTCAATGTTTGTTTGGACTGCAATCATCATGGCATGCTGTCGGCTGCTGAGAGAATCGCTTTACTAACAGACACCAATAGTTTTGTAGAAATCGATGCGGATATCAGTCCTTCTGACCCACTTGATTTCAATGATGGTAAACCATACACTGAGACTCTCGTCAAAGCGCAGACTAAGACTGGACACAAAGAAGCAATCATCACTGGTTTCGGTAATATCGAAGGTGTAAAAGTTGCTCTTGCCGTGATGAACTTCAGCTTCCTTGGCGGTTCTATGGGAACTGTAGTTGGTGAGAAATTCACCAGGCTTGCTGAAAAAGCGATTGAAGAAAAAACACCGTTTATTGTAGTTTCAAGTTCTGGTGGTGCCAGAATGCATGAAGGTATTTTGAGTTTGATGCAAATGGCAAAGACCAGTTTTGCGTTGAGCGAACTCTCTAAAGCGAAGCTACCTTATTTTTCTATTCTAACTGATCCTACTTATGGTGGAGTTTCTGCTAGTTTTGCAACTTTGGGTGATCTTTTGATTGCTGAACCTGGTGCGAGGATTGGTTTTGCTGGGCGTCGTGTTATTGAAGAAACAGTAAGAGAGAAATTACCCGGTGATTTCCAGACTGCTGAATACTTATTAGCGCATGGACAAATTGATTTTATTATAAATCGTAGTGCAATGAAAATACGTTTAGCTACTTTGCTGAGAATTCATGGGTTTGCACCGAAGCAACTCAAGGTCAGCGACACTATCACTGCTCGTCCTTTTAAATTGAATCAGATTGATCAACCTAAAAAAGAAATTATTCTTGATTTTGAAAAACCACTTGCTAAGATTCAAGAAGAAATTCAGGCACTTGAAAAACGCGTTAGTAATAATGCTGATAAGTCACAGATTGATCAACTCAAGGCACAGTATGCCAAAGTTGAAGCGAATACTTATTCTAGTTTGAGCCCTATCGACATCACTAAAATTGCTCGTCATCCTAATAGACCTGGTGCAGAAGACTATTTGAATATGATTTGCGGTAAGGATAAATGGATTGAGCTACACGGTGATAGAGCAGGTACTGATGATGATGCTGTTTTGACGGCTCTTGTTGAACATGATGGGCTTGCTTTTGTTGTTGTTGCAACTCGTAAGGGACGCGGTATTAAAGAAAACCAAAAACGCAACTTCGGTATGCCTCAACCAGAGGGTTATAGAAAAGCCAAGCGTATTTTTGAATATGCAAATAACTTCAATTTACCAATTGTGACTTTTATTGACACGCCGGGTGCTTACCCTGGAATTAGTGCTGAAGCCAATGGTCAATCAATTGCAATTGCAGAGAACCTTAAAGCATTGGCTGGTTTAGAAGTACCGGTTCTTGCTGTTGTTACCGGTGAAGGTGGTTCTGGCGGGGCATTAGCAATTGGAGTTGCTAATAGAGTTTTGATGTTAGAGAATTCAGTTTATTCAGTAATTAGTCCAGAGGGTTGCGCTGCAATTCTATGGCGCACTAGAGACAAGGCTCCAGAAGCAGCTGCTGCTCTCAAGATTACCGCTAAGGATCTTCTCGGACTCAGGGTTGTTGAAGAGTTGATTGCTGAACCTCAAGGTGGAGCTCATAAGAATTGGTCTGTTGTCGCAGAAGCTGTTCAAGAAGCGGTATTCCGTAACCTTCGGGAGATGGTTAAGATGTCAGCAATAGAGCTTTATCAAGATCGCAAAGCCAAGTTCTATGCTTATGGCAAGGTTGAAGATAGCGCAAAAAAAAAGATTAATTCAAAAGTATAATGTTGAACAAGGTAATTTGGGCACTGATATTTGTTATAGCACCTAGTAATGTTTTTGCAAAACACGACGGTTTTGACCGAGTAATTAAAACAAGTTCTAAAAAACAGATAGCCAATGTTGATTCACGTATCGTTAGAAGCCGTTTTGACAGAGAGATTGATCAAGTGATTGATCTGAGGTTTGGCTTTAATTACCGAAGAGCCAATGTTTATGATTTTTATCCGTTGGAATTATCCAATTCTAAAGCACGTTGGAAGAGTCATAAAGAAGAAAGAAAGTTGATGGACTATTATGAGTACGCTCGCAAGGATCTTGCAAAACTCAATCAATCAAAGCTTCTTCGGGTTATTAAAGCTGACTTGAATCAAGACTCCACGGTTGATTATGCAGTGATTGTTCGTAACCTCCAAAAACAAAAAAACTATCTTGCGATTATTAATTTTGCAGAGACACTTTATTTAAAGCCGTTCCAAGCCTCCTATTTGGAAATTATCAACGATGGTAAATTCCCGACGACAGCAGTTTATAAACATGGTAAGAAGCGTCAGCTTATTAAGGCACCATCTTTTAGATTGGTCGCCTTTGACGGTGAGAGTAAGATTTTGTATTTTGACAAAGGCAGTGACAAGTGGCGTAGTTTGACTCTCTAGTCTGCTACAATTGATTTTAAATGAGCACTACTGAAACAACAAGCTGCTTAGAAACTGAGATTGCAGGGATTAAGATGAAAAATCCCATAGTACCTGCTTCTGGCTGTTTTGGTTTTGGTAGAGACTATGCCAAGTTCTATGATCTTTCTGTGCTTGGTGGTATAGCTATCAAAGCAGTTAGCGTTGAGCCAAGAACAGGTAATGATACCCCGAGGGTTGCTGAAACTCCTTCTGGCATGCTCAATTCTATTGGTTTG
>JABHOV010000115.1 GCA_018695135.1 Candidatus Melainabacteria bacterium
CGTTCAGTATTATTGTTGATAATTTCATTAGCTACTTTAAGAATAGTTTCAGTAGAACGATAATTATGTTCCAGTTTGATAATATCAGCATCTGGATAGTCTTCTTGAAAACCAAGAATGATTTTGTAATCAGCCCCACGCCAAGAATAAATACTCTGGTCAACATCACCAACCACTGTCAGCGTACGCTCTCCGCTAGCAAACTCTTCTTTGAGGTTCGGACCTGTAGCAAGCAAGGTAATCAATTCATATTGAGCATGATTAGTATCCTGATACTCATCAACCAGAATATGTTTAAATCGATCGCTATAGTATCTTTGCAAATCCTGATTATTACGCAAGAGCATCACGCTCACCAACAGTAAATCATCAAAATCAAAAGCATTATTGCGGCACATAATCTCTTCATACTTAGAATAGATCTGCGCTATTTTTTCTTCTCGATAATCCAAAGCCCCGCTATGAAAATCTCTAGCTAATTTCTTTTCGTTCTTAGCTTCACTAATTCGATAACGGACCGACTTCGGTACATAAATCTTGGGATCCAAGTCTAATGTCTTAATTGCATCTTTGACAGCGTTGACAGAATCTGTCTCATCAAAGATAGTAAAATTTTTGGTCCAACGTCTAGTGCTACCGTCAGCGGCAATCAGCTCTAGTTTGTCGATATCCTGTCTAAGGATCCTGGCACAAACGGAGTGAAAAGTACCAAGCCATGCGTATTTTATGTTTTCTTCAGAAACGAGTTTTGTGACTCGTTCTTTCATTTCTTTAGCAGCTTTATTGGTAAAAGTAACCGACAAAATCGAACCAGAATGAACCCCTTTGGATATAAGATGGGCGATTCTATGAGTCAGGACCTTGGTCTTGCCACTGCCTGCCCCTGCCAATACCAAAAGCGGCGAACCTCTCTGGATAACGGCTTGTTTTTGGGCTGGATTCAGCCCCTCTGTTATTTTTTCATTTGTTATGACAGTATTTTCCAATTTTTTGACTGATTATTGCTAAGATCTATATCAACCTTGTTGCTAACAAAATATTAGCACCTTGGCGAGGGTTTTTTATGATGATGAGTAATTCTTTAGATATAGCAAAAACAAGAGATAGCTTGAATATTCCAAGTACATTCGATCTTAACGAAGAGTTTAAAAACATCATGGATGAGGGTAACCACCTGATTGCAATGATTGGTAGTAAAGACCTTTCAATGAGCCAAATCAAAATTATTGAAATGATTGCATTTGGTTTAGCCTCATGCGGCCATACCATTATTACCAGTGGCGGCTATTGCGGTACTAACTACGCAACGATCAAAGGCGCACTTAGAGCCAGTTCCGACAAACTCAAAGTCATTCTCCCACAGACAATCAGCCAACAAATCAAAGAAGTCCAGGATCAATTAATTGGAGTTCAGTATATTATTGAACATTCTGAACGTGAACATATGCTGCTTTCTGATGCTAGTCGTCTTTGCAACAGAGAAATCGTTTCTGATTGTCAGCAATTAATTTGCTTCCTTTATAGAGACTCCAAAACTTTACTTGATGCTCTTGACTTTGCGCATAGCTTGAATAAAGTAGTAACAGTGTTCTACCTTGATTAAAACTCAATGCACTAACCCAATATTTGTTATAGGTTGCCCCCGCTCGGGCACCACGCTGCTAGCCAGCATCCTCAATAGACATAGTCAAATAGCTTCTGGACCCGAGACTCATTTCTTTGACTTTGTATCTAGGCGCAACATTAACTGGAAAGAATTTACTCTTACTGGCTTCACTAAATTACTAGCAGAATCACGAATCCAGGATTTTATCCAAGCTGCAGGCATTAGCAAAGAAAAACTAATCAAGAATTATAAACAAGACCCGCAAAGCAAATACCAATCTAAGCTCGAGATAGATCAATTCTACAAAAAAGAAGTCTTTGATCTACTGATGAATAGTTTTCTTGATCAAAAAGCAAAAAGCAGATTTTGCGAGAACACACCACAACATCTTTATAATATAGAAGAGATTTTGACTTTGTATCCACAAGCCAAATTTGTTCACTTGATCAGGGATGGTAGAGATACAACAAGGTCCTTAATGCAAATGCCTTGGAGGCCAAAGGGCTTAGTCAATAACGCCAGGTTCTGGGTTAGAAACCTCAAAGAGGTTTCTAGGACAATTAACAAACTTGGTACGGACTCCATTCTAGAAATTCGCTATGAAGAATTAGTCACAAAACCAGAACAGAGCCTTGAATTAATTTGTGATTTTATTGAAGAAAAATACGAAGCTAGTTTATTTGATAACTCAGAAGATCAAGCTGCCATATTCTCTAATTGGGAGAGCGGCTGGAAACAAAAAACAAGAAGCAAACTCAACACCGATTCTATCAATAGCTGGCAAACAGAACTAGATGAAGACCAGCAAGCCATACTCAATTCTTACCTCAAAGATATTCTTGCTGGTTTAGGTTACGAGAGCAAGACAAATAAACTAAATATCAAACAAAAAATCAAGCTTGGTTTTGAATTTAGTACTATTGCTTGGCGTAAACTAATTAGGTCCGTGCTTAATTTTCTTAATAGAAGCTAAGTTAACCTTGTAAACACCCCATCCCCATGGAAGCCCTTTACTTAAAGAATCTTTTACCCCCAGTAAAAGTAGGCTCTAGAGTTTTTGGATTTAATTTAATTAATACACCAACACCAGTCTGGGCATAGGTTGGAAGTCCAGTTTCATCTCGAAGAAATTCTCCAATACATTTATCACCCAATGCAGACAAGCATGCATCAACCACTAAGTTCGAGCCTTTAGCTTGTTCTCCAATGATCAATTCACCAGCATCATCACGAGCAACAGTATTAGTCTCATCACCATCAGCTTGGAAAAATAAACCTTGCTTACTTCCATGAGTACTAAGTAAATAAGTTATGGGTCCTTGTTCTCTTTTAGCGGCAGCATTCATATTAGAAACAATTTGATCTTCTTTATAGACCTCTGAATAAACAACTCTATGCTTCACTTTAACTAAGCCATGAAGTAAGTGCACACCATATTCTAGAGCAGTCTGTTGATCAGGGTCATCAAGACCTTGTATTTTAGCTTGAGGATTACTCGTCGACTTTTGGCTTACAATAGTTCTGCCCTCTGCGTTTCTTTTAGGGTCTTTTAAATTCAAATAGGTTTCTATATAGACTTCAGCATGCTCTCTATTAAAGAAATGAATACCTTGCTGATCTTTCATGAGCTTGTAAAAATCATTTTTATCAATTTTTAAATCTTCTATCCTATTATCAATAAGCTCTCTAGTTGCAGCAGACATGACCAAAGAAACAGAAGCATCATCTCCCAATGCTTTTTTATGCTTGAGATAGAGTTCGGGATTAATAGCTCTTGTCACTAGTTTAACTCTGTCACTAGTGCGTAAATTATAATCAGCTTTAAACAAAGCTTTGATTTTTCCATAACTCACTTCAGCATTAATTCCCATAGCTTGAAGCTCGGTAATCTGTTGCACAGTAAGCATCGGTGCTACATAATTTGGACTTGGCGCAGCTTTATAGGCTTTCCTTTCTTTATAAGACATATCATCGTGTGCATTAGCATTGTATGTATTCATTGGATCATTTTTAGTTAAAGTTTTTAATAAATGCAAACTTGCAATAGACGTACCAGACCAACCTTTGTGGTATTTTTTTACAATTGATTCATCTAATTGCCATTTAGCTTTATTTTGACTAACGATACCTGCATGAAACAAAGCTGCAACATCATTATGGTCATAAGCATATTGCTTATAAACATCTAAATTAGCAGCCTCATCTGGTACCCCAAGCCTGATCAAATAACGAACTGCTCTAATATCTGGATATAATTCTTTGCTATATTTTCTTGCTTTTTCTAAATCCACACCTCTATCCATTAAATATTGCTTATCTTCTTCACTAAATTCTCTTTGCTTTTGGTTTGTTTCACTCGCTTCATCTAAATTAAGCAAGCTTAGAGCAAGAGGTTCAGAACTTTCTAATCCTTTGGGTCTTTTAGTAAAAGCCGAATCGGCAGCATATATATCTTCAAAAAGCCTGGATAACTCAGTCGTCGGTTTTTGTATTGAAGAAATTTTATTCGTTGGCATTAAAAAATCTTGCTTATAGGCAGCTAGCTTGGAAGTCACCATCATAAGGTACAAAGTAATACATAGTAGCTTTTTTATAAGTAAAAACCCTTGGTTAGTTCACCAGGTATCGCTTATAATCTTCTTATGCAAAAGCTATGTGCACTATTAATATTAACTCTCTGTCTTAACCCAGTTCTTGCCAAAAACAAACTAATAAGAGGTCCTTACTTGCAAGCAGCAACTGAAGACTCGATAGTAATACGCTGGCGCACTAAGAAAAAAACCCCGACTCTAATTAAGTACAAAACATACGGCGCCAAGGATGATAAACAATATCAAGACTTGGTTCTAACCAAGGACCATGAAGCCAAACTAATCGGTCTAAAGCCAAGTACCAAATATTTTTACACTCTATATCATCAAGAGAAAAAAGATCAAATCTTACTTGGAGAAGATAGACTCAAGTCATTTTTCTTTAACACTAACCCAGACAAAACAGATTACACCAGTTATACCTGGGTCTTAGGTGATCCTGGAACCAATGGCACCAAGAAATATAAATACTCAGACAAAAAATCACAGCTCAAAGTTAGAGATGCCTTCTACGATTACCATGCTGATCACAAACTTCCGGCACCGAGTTTAATTCTGACACTTGGTGACAATGCTTATCCTTATGCCAGTGATGAGGATTTACAAAGAGCAATCTTTGAACCTTATCAAGAGATACTAAGTTATGTGCCATTGTTTCCGGTCTTTGGC
>JABHOV010000051.1 GCA_018695135.1 Candidatus Melainabacteria bacterium
CTGTATTGCCTTTTCGTTTAGATCAAGCTATTCAAGCTTCTGCTCCAGCTGCGCAAGTTCAACAACAAAGCCCTGGTGCTTTTGCTGATCCTAGTTACCAATATCAACAACCGCAAACTTACCAAGCGCCTCCGAGCTATCAAGCTCCGGCTAGTCCTTATCAATATCAACAAGCGCCAAGCTATCAGGCACCGGCTTATCCAAGTCAGCCAGCTGCTCCGGCGAATCCTTATTTGTATGATTAAATCGTAACTACTTAGTCGTCATTCTCACTCGCCTGAGTTGTTACCACCCTTAAAAGTCGGCTTCTTTTATGTCGATATTATTAGTCAACTTGCGCAATATACTGTATTTCTCTTTTTATTTCTCGTCCTTTTTGTTAATATTTGTCTTAGATTCGTCACCGTCTAAGGGAAATATTGAGAAAACCTGTTCTTCTAGCTTTATCATTGTGGATGCTTGGTTCCCAGCTACTATATGCTGCCAGACTAATTAAGCCGTCTCAACTCTTGACTGCTTTGAGTTTTGAGAATGAAGAGAATCTTTTTACTGGTGATCAAGAGCTGGATCTTGAAATTACTACTACTCAAGCTATTAAAAAAGTCTTAGTAAGCTTTAGTCACAAACAAGCGAAGAAAAATCCAAACAAAAGAACCGAACTTGTACAAACAAAGGAATTAGTTAGTGAGATTAACGGTAACTTTCTTTATCAATTGAAAATACCTTTTGATCAAACTAAAGAACTTGGTGAATGGTTTTTACGGATGAAAATTATTGACAAAAATAATCGTAAAGTTGTTTATAAGACAAAGAAGTTGAAAAATTTAGTAATGGACTATAGTCTGAATTTAATTAACGAAGAAATAATAGATGATACTGGTGCTACTAACCAAGAAGAACCAACTCCAGTAGAGGAAGAACCAAACAACTCTAATACTAGTTCAGGCTCATCATCCGGCGGAGGCTCATCTCCTCCACCAGTAGATGATCCGACTGTTCCGCCGGCTCCTGAACCAGAGTCATTATTACAAGTACCTTCTTTGAACCCCAGTAACGGAGATGCTTTAGACAATATTAGTCTGCTGTACAACGGAACCGGTGCCGTGCAAACCGGTGTGGATGAAACTGCTATTGATGAAGTTAGAGCTTCAATTATAAGAGGCAAGGTTTTTGATCATGATGGTAAGCCCATGACTAATGTTTTAGTAACTATTCATCACCATTCTGAGTTTGGGCAAACTCAAACGATGAAGAATGGTGAGTACAATATGGTTGTTAATGGCGGTATTCGGACAACGATGAGTTATCGAGCGACTGGATTCTCAGATCTGCAAAGAACCATTACAATACCTTCAAGAGATCTTTGGGTTTTAGATGATGTGTATTTAACGAAGTTAGATTCGAAGGCTAACGCGATAGATTTAAACGTGAATAATATGCAAGTGACAGAGGCGAGTGTTTGCAATGATGAAGATGGTGAGCGTCAAGCCGTTTTGATTATTCCGCCACAGACAGGAGTAACTATGATTTTGCCGAATGGTTCTAGTCTAAGTTTGGAATCTGCGACAGTTCGGGCGACTGAATATACTGTCGGAGCTAATGGTCAAAACGCTATGCCTGGTACGCTTCCGCCAACCAGTGGCTATACCTACGCGCTCGAACTAAGCCTTGACGAGGCTATTGCTGCTGGTGCAGCCAAGGTAGAGTTTGATAAACCATTACCTTTCTATGTAGACAATTTTTTGGATTTCCCTGTTGGTGAACCAGTCCCTATTGGTTACTACGATAGAGATAAAGCCACTTGGGTACCGTCAATTAATGGTCGTATTATTAAAATTCTTGATATTGTTGATGGCAAAGCAATATTGGATTTAACGGGTGATGATATTGAAGCGAATCAGTCTGAACTAGATGAGCTTGGTATCTCCTTATTAGAGCTTTTTGAATTGGGTTCTCGTTATGAAATAGGTAAAAGTATATGGAGAGTAATGATTGAGCATTTTACTCCTTGGGATTGTAATTGGCCAGCTGGCCCTCCGACTGATTCTGTACCACCACCTGATGAAGCCCCAGAACAAGATGATGAGAATGATCCAGAAGATCCTTGTAAGGAAAGTGGTTCTATTATTGAATGTGAGTCTCAAAACTTAGGTGAGAAAATTCATATCGCTAATACTGGACTAGACTTGGTTTATAACACAAGCAGAGTACCAGGTAGGAAAACTGGAAGAACAATTAGAATCAAGCTTGCTGATGACAGAGAAGTACCAGGATCACTTGAAGGGATTGAACTAACTATAAGGATTGCAGGAAGAAAAATAGTAAAAGATTTTCTGGCAAATAGAGACCAAGAATATATTTTTGTATGGGATGGCAAAGATGTATATGGTAGGGAAATTTTTGGAAGTGTGACGGCTCATATTGATTTAGCTTATAAGTACCAAATTCGTTATTTGGCTGCTCGTGAGGATGTTGCACGCTCCTTTGCTCTTCCTAATAATGATGCAAGTGATTCCCCAGCGAGATATATTGGTCAAAGAGGAAATCAAACTCTCAGGCTGACTCGTTCTTATACAAAGATTTTGAGTAACAACGATATTAATAAGCGATTAGGTCTAGGTGGTTGGTCATTATCGAATCATCATTATTATGATCCTCAGACTAAGACCATGTTTAAGGGTGATGGTGATGTCATCAAGGCTAATAATATTGGAGAAGTTTTGGACTTGATATATGAAGATAGATTATTGTTTGTTAATTTGAATGAATTTGTTATTGGAACAGATGGGGAATTCTATATACTTGATTATATTAATTCGGCAATCTATAAGCTTGATTCGTCGGGGAATATTTATAGGATTGTTGGTGGTGGTGATAGTACGGAAGATGGAGCAACTGGACTTGATGCCAAAATCCGTTGGCCAACTGCAATTGCTATAAATAATGATGGTGAGATTTATTTTGCGGAATATCGCAAAATCCGTAAGCTTGATAAATTCAATAGAGTCTACACTGTTGCTGGTGATGGTAATGTGAGTTTTAATCGTAGTCCGGATGAGACTTTAGCAACTCTTGCTAATATTGGTAATGTTTATGATTTAGAGTTTGACCCAGAGGGTAATTTACTCTATTCAGACACGTTTAATTTAATCAGGAAAATTGATGCTGAAGGAATACTGTCAACGGTTGCAGGAAAAGCTCCTGGAGGTCTTTTGGGAGATGATATGCCTGTTGCGAATGCCTCTTTGACTGGTCTAACAGGTTTTGATGTTAGTAATGATGGTTCGATTTATTTGCTTCAAAGCAATAAAGTTAGGCGGGTAAGTCCTGATGGAATTATTCAGACAATTGCTGGGCAAGATTCTTCTGGTTTTGCTGGTGATGGAGAGGCTGCTATTAACTCTAAATTATCAGGACCAACTGATTTAGTGCAGGATTCAGTAGGTAACCTTTATGTACTTGATGATGGTAATAAACGTGTCAGGATTATTACAAAGGATGGTTTGATTGATACTTATGCTGGTAATGGTAAGAATAAGCCAAGTTCGACTAAGCATTATGATGGTGATTTTGCGCTCAATGCGTCGTTTAATTATTTTAGGGGTATAGCGATTGATAGTGTGGACAATGTTTATATTACAGAAGCAGGAGGGCGAGAATGGCTTTATAAAATTAGTTCAGCTTTGCCAGGACGAGGTAAAACCAATTTCGTTTTGCCTGATAAATCAGGTAGAGAATACTATGTATTTAACAAGAAGGGAAGGCATCTCAAGACTTTGGATGCTGTTACCAACAGGCTTATTTATGAATTTAAGTATAATGGCCAGTATTTAACTAGTATTCAAGATTCTTTTGACAGTGAGACTAGTATTGAAAGAACAGGCAAGGATTTAGAAGCCATAGTTAGTTCTTATGGTCTTCAAACGAGCGTTAGCCTTGATGATAATGGTTATATCAATTCTGTAACGAATCCAGAATCTGAGACTTATTCGATGAGCTACAGCAAACAAGGTTTGCTTAGCACTTTTACTAATCCTCGCGGCTATAGTTCTTCCATGAGCTATGACGCTAAAGGTAGATTGGTCAAAGATGAAAATGCCGAGGGTGGTTTTTGGTCACTACTGCGTACAGGCAAGAAGCGCGGTTATGAACTTGTCATGCAATCAGCTCTTGGCAAGAAAGTTATTCACAATATCAAAAAAACAAAAGATGGGACTTTTGATCGTTCTGTAACGAGGGCGGGGACTCAAGTCAATAAACAAATTGCTAAGAAAGATGGAACAACTACACTAATCAAGGCTGATGGGACTATTGTAGAATCAAGTATTGGACCAGATCCGAGGTTTAAGCTGCTTGCTCCTGTTTTTTCTGAGCTTAGTGCCACGCTACCTTCAGGCTTGAAGAGAGTTTTACAAGTGTCACGATCAGCAACTCTTGCAAATCAAAAGGATCTTGGTAGTTTGACCAAGTTTGTTGAAACGAAAACTATTAATGGTCGAAGATCTATTACTAATTATGATGCTGCAACAATGACCGTTACTAACAGTTCCCCAGAGGGACGAATAGAGACTATCCAGCTTGGTGAGAATAGTGAGATCTTATCGCGTCAACTAGGATCTCTGGCCAAGCTTAGTTATGACTATGATGAGCGTGGACGTATTAAGACAGTTACGCGTGGTGAGGCTATCAATGAACGGGTCACGGGCTTTGCTTATGATGATCATGGCTATTTGAATTTAATTAGCGATGCATTGAGCAACCACAAGAGTTTTGATCGAGATCAAATTGGACGAGTGCTGAAAGAACAAACTAATTCGAACAATCCAGTTAGTTATAACTATGATCAAAATAGAAATTTGGTAGGCTTGATACCTCCGAAAAAGGAAGAACATGGTTTTGATTACAGTGCTGTTGACTTGCTCACCAACTATAATCCACCACTAGCAAGTAACACTGCCGCTAATTCAACAAATTATAGTTATGACCTAGATAAAAAGATCGGCATGATTAGTTTGGCAGATTCGCGTGATATTAGTTTTCATTATGATAAAGACAACGAAGAGCTTTTAGAGAAAATCGAACTTGCTAGAGGTGATATTGAATATAGTTATTACGACTCAGGGCAAGTCCACAAAATCAAAGCCCCTGGGGATGAGCTTAATAATTATTTTTACGATGGATTTTTACCAATCATGGAAGATGTTGATGGTACTGTTGATCAGGATTATCGAATTACTTACAACGATAATTTCCAAGTGAGTTCCAGGACCATTAACGGTTCTACGGCAATTGATTTTGCTTACGATGATGATGGTGTATTAAGTCAGGCAGGTGATTTGAGTATTAGTCTCAATGGTGCAAATGCCTTGATTATGGGCTCCAACCTTGATGGTTTGCTGACTCACCTTCGTTACAATAGTTTTGCTGAACCCCTTGGCTACGAGGTTGAGCTGGCAGGGGCTACTTTGTTTTCAGCTGACTATAACAGAGATAAATTAGGGCGCTTGCAAGCTAAGTCTGAAACAATTCAGGGAATTGAGACTGATTATAGTTATGAATATGATGATCAAAATAGATTGTCGCAAGTCTTAGTTAATGGTGTTTTAAAGAGTAATTATGAATATGATCAGAACAATAATCGAATCAAGGTTAATGGTATTCAAGTTGCTCAGTACGATGAACAGGATAGGTTAATTAGTTATGGTGATAGTACTTACACTTATAACCCAAATGGTGACTTAAGTTCCAATTTGACTGGAGCTGTGACTGTGAATTATGACTATGATGAATTAGGTAATCTAGTGAGTTTCAATAAGCCTAGTTTGGATATCCAATATCTTATCGATGGAAACAATAGGCGCATAGCCAAAAAACTAAATGGCAATATTGTTCAGAGATTCCTTTATAAGGATCAATTAGAACCAATTGCTGAGCTTGATGCTTCAGGCAACATTATTACTCGTTATATCTATGGAACCAGACCACATGTCCCTGACTATATGATCAAAGCCGGAACGAAATATAGAATCATCTCAGACAATATTGGTTCAGTTCGCTTAGTGCTTGAGGTCGCAACAGGCACTATCGCTCAGAGACTTGATTATGATGAGTTTGGTAATGTAATTCTGGATACGAATCCTGGTTTCCAGGCATTTGGCTTTGCTGGTGGTATCTATGATACTGATACGAAGTTAGTTAAATTTGGTGCACGTGATTATGATCCAGTAATTGGTCGTTGGATTTCCAAAGATCCAATCTTGTTTAATGGTGGTCAAGTTAATTTATACGTTTATGTAGCAAATGATCCGGTTAATTTTGTTGATTTAAGTGGGACTGCGCAATTTGGTTATGGTTTTCTTAATATCCCTGGTACATCAATCAATATTTATAATACTAACCCTATTGATAATTTTTTTAATACAGAGTTGATCCATGAGCATTTGTTTTTTGAGGATGGTTCAGCTGATAGAGGCTTGTTTCCTGATAAAGTAAGATCCTTGAAAGATAAAGGATTTGAACGTGAAAAATATTTTAATAAATTTGGCCCACATTATGATGATGCTTTAATGAGGCAGGCTGTGAAAAATGCCGGAGATCCTCAGTACTGTCTTATTGGTTCTAACTGCCAAGACTATGCAGATAAATTGAGGGATGAATATGAGAGGCTAAAACAGGAGCAAGAGAGTAAATGCGGAAAATAAATATTAGACATCCTGCAAAACCCCGTTTTGCTAGTGATGTCGACACAAAAAAGGTCGGAACGGTGCGGTGCACTAGTTCCGTTAGTAAAGATAAAGGGAACTTTCGCAGGAACTCTATTATGGTGTTTCTAGCTCTAGGACTAGCTTCTTGTAGTTCTACCGAACAGCCTCGCCTGACGGGGCATGTCTTAGGGACAATTTCAACAAGTATATATCATGTGAATCTGGAAGACGATAGCTTAGAGGACGAACTTGTTTATAAGGCTTCGAGCGTAATTGATCAAGTAGATTCGATTAATTATGTCTATCCTGACACCATTATTTTCAAAGAAGGTTTTAGGATTGATGAATCTAATATTATAAAATATAATTTGCGAACTAAAGAAAAAACAATAATTGGCAATGGAATTCGTCCTCAATATATTAAAAAAATCAATGCTATCTTTTATTACAAAATCATTGGTGATAATTATTGGCTTGTACAGAGTAATCTAGATGATTTAGATTCAATCAAATTTATTTCCAAAGTTATTGGTAAGTGTACTTTTCAGAATACTATCTCTTCCTCTTTACTGAGGGATATAACCATGATTAGTCCTAGTACAATTTTGTACGCAGATGAAAATTTTCAAATTAAGAAATATAATGTTATTACTGAGGAGCACCAAGATACCGAATTAGAGAATTGTATCCCTCTGGGCTATATTGAGCCTCTGGAGCAAATTATCTGTAGAAAGATTGCTTTGCCTATTAATAACTCTCCTGATGATGAGATTGTTACAGTGGATATTAATTCTTGGCAGGAAGTAGAGAATAGTTTACTGTCTAAGTATGATTTTGTTTCATACCTACCAGATATCAAAGCTCTTATTTATTCCAAAGCAACTTGGCCACCTTATTCCTATGACCTCTATTTGTTTTCCTATGATTCAAATCGAGCAGTAAAAATTCGCAAGGGGCTTTTCTTTACTGCTGTTTGGTTGAAGGATTTTGATTATCCTGGTATTGGCATAGGTGAATCAAGAGATGAAGATGAGAGGCTAAACAAGGAACAGGAGAGTAAATGCGGGAAATAAATATTGTATTGATCTTAGTTTTAGGATTAGTTTCTTGTAGTTCTACCGAAAAGTCTCGCCTGAAGGGGCATATATTAGGGGCAATTTCATCAAAAATATTCCATGTGAATCTGGAAGACGATAGCTTAGAGGACGAACTTGTTTATCAAGCTCCGGATGTAACGGGTTTTATAGATTCGATTAATTATATCTATCCTGACACCATTATTTTCAAAGAAGGTTTTAATATCATGGAGAGCTACATCATAAAATATAATTTGCAAACACAGGAGAAAACTCGGATTGTACAAGGTACGTATCCTAGATATATAAAACAAATTAATTCTCTTTTCTATTATAAATTAATTGATGCAAGTTACTGGTTAATGCAGCTTGATTTGGATGATTTTGATTCAATTAAGCCTATTGCCAAAGTTATTGGTAAATGTAGATTTGAGAATGGAATAGCTTCACCCTTAATATTGGATATAACAGTCATAGGCTCCGATACAATTTTGTATGCAGATGAAAATTTTCAAATTAAGAAATATAATTTTATTACTAATGAGCACCAAGATACCGAATTAGAGAATTGTATCCCTCTGGGCTATATTGAGCCTCTGGAGCAAATTATCTGTAGAAAGATTGCTTTGCCTATTAATAACTCTCATGATGATGAGATTGTTACAGTAGATATTAATTCTTGGCAGGAAGTAGAGAATAGCTTACTGTCTAAGTATGATTTTGTTTCATACCTGCCAGATATCAATGCTCTTATTTATTCCAAAGCAACTTGGCCACCTTATTCCTACGACCTCTATTTATTTTCGTATGATTCAAATAGAGCAGTGAAAATCCGCAAAGGACTTTTCTTTACTGCTGTTTGGTTGAAGGACTTTGATTATCCTGGTATTGGCATAGATAAAGAAACTAATAAATAATGGCACGCTTTGACATAATTAGACCTGTTGCGAAGCATAGCTTGAGAGTAATTCGGTCTAACAACTCTATGAAGGCTGCTTAAGTTATAATAAATAACGATGAATTCCAAAGCAACAGCAGAATCCTTAACAATCAAGCTACCTGATGGTTCGACCAAAGAACTTGGTGCAAAGAGCACAGGTTTAGATCTTGCTAAAGCTATTTCTAGTTCACTTGCCAAAAAATCTATTGCTATAGAAGTGAATGGAGATTTGCTTGATTTGAGCACTGCGCTTAATGATGGTGACGAAGTTAAGATTGTTACGGTTGGTGATAAAAAGAGCTATGAAGTTTTGCGCCATACGACTTCGCATATTTTGGCGGCTGTAGTTCAAAAGAAATATCCTAATGCCAAGGTTGGAGTTGGTCCAGCTACAGAGAATGGTTTCTTTTATGATTTTAGGATTGATGATTATAAGATCACAGATGAAGACTTGCTTGAGATAGAAAAAGAAATGAAGAAGTTTGCTTCAGGTGCTTATACTTTGCAGCGAGAGTTTATTGCAGATGTTGATACTAGGCTCAAAGAGTTTCGTGCGATTGGCGAGAACTACAAGGCTGAATTGTTAGAAGAGCATCGTGATGATAATCCATCAGAATATTTTTTCTTGGATAATAACGGTGGCAAGGTTTGGTCAGACTTTTGCCGTGGACCACATTTGCCTAGTACTAAATTCATTAAGTCAGTCAAACTTACTACTGTCTCTGGCGCTTATTGGCGCGGGGATGAAGCAAAGGATGTGATGCAAAGGGTTTACGGCACTGTTTGGTGGAATGATGAAGAACTTGAGCAGCACATGAAACGCAAGGAAGAAGCCGAGAAGCGTGATCATCGCCGCCTTGCTCGCACCATGGATTTATTTTCGATACATGAAGAAGCAGGTGCAGGACTTATTCACTGGCATAGTAAGCTAGCCACTGTAAGAATGGAGCTTGAAGATTTCTGGAAAAAAGAACACCGCAAAGCTGGTTATGAGTTTGTCGTTACTCCACATATTGCAAAGACAGAGCTTTGGGATATTTCTGGACATAATTCTTTCTACAAGGACAATATGTACTCACTTCAAGTTGATGATCAAGAATATATTCTTAAGCCAATGAATTGCCCGTTCCATGTTTTGATTTTCAAAGACAAGAAACACAGTTATAGAGAGCTTCCGGTGCGTATGGCAGAGATGGGTACGGTTTACCGTAACGAGGCTAGTGGTGCGGTTCATGGTTTGGCTCGTGTTCGTGGTTTTACTCAGGATGATGCGCATATTTTTTGTACTCGCCAGCAATACGTTGAAGAGATCCAAGGTGTTTACAAGCTAGTTGAAAAGATCTATGGAATTTTGGGGCTTGAATTTACTGTTGAAGTCTCTACTAAACCAGAGAAAGCAATTGGTGATGATAGTCTTTGGGAATTTGCCGAGGCTGGTTTAAAGCAAGCTCTCAACGAGCTTGGCGCGACTTATGATATTAATGCTGGTGATGGTGCTTTCTATGGTCCCAAGATTGATTTTCAATTAAAGGACGCGATTGGTAGAGTTTGGCAAGGTGCAACTATTCAGCTTGATTTCAATTTACCAGAAAGATTTGATTTGACTTACAACACTGCTGATAATGAAACAGAAAGACCTGTGATGATCCATAGAGCTATCTTTGGATCTATAGAAAGAATTTGTATGGTTTTGATTGAGCATTTTGCTGGAGCTTTTCCAACTTGGCTTGCAGCTGATCAAGTAATGCTGGTTCCTGTTGCTGATAAACATAATGCAGCAGCACAAAAAATTGCTGATGAATTAATCGATAATGATATTAGAGCCAAGGTTGATACCAGAGCTGAGCGCATGAATTACAAGATTAGAGATGCTCAAGAGAAACAAATTCCTTATATGCTTGTTATTGGAGACCAGGAAATTGAGAATAACGAAGTTAGTGTAAGATACAGGCGAGATAATAAACAAAAAACTATGCCAGTTAGTGAATTTATTCTGCAAATACGGGAAGAAATTAAGAAGAGAAGTTTAGACAGCTTCCTTGATTAAATTGGGAGATTTATCGTGGCCAGCAATAATTCTGATGAAGACAAAACAGTAATGTGTCTTGGCGCTCCTTTGCCAAAAGAAATTTTTGAGGAGCTAAAAAAAATCCATCGCCCACAAATTGGAGGTATTCGTTGGAATGATCCACGTAATTGGTTTATTAATTTCCAAAGTTTTTTTAAAGCAAGACCAGAGCTTGATATGAAAAAACTTAAAAACGCTTTGACTGAAAAGATCTATTACCCATATTATCCGATACTTTTGCAACCCAGAGATTTGGTTTTATCTCCGACTAATGCGAAGCCAAGAAGTTTGGAATGGAAATTTGATATTCTGAAACTCAAAGATCCGAATGCTAAGATACAAGATCAAATCACTGGTTTAACGAATGCAATGCAACAGGTTTTGAAGGAATGTACATCTTTACATCAAACTATGGAATGTAACCCTTCTTTAATTTGGGCAAGGATTCCTGAATCAATGCACCAACAACCAGAACAAATGAAGGCATTAGAAAAGCTAGTGCACACGACCATGGATGAAAAACAATTCTATTTAGAGAAGCTGTATATGGTTATGGTGACGAGGGATGAGTTTGGGTTGGACTATGACTATACCATTATCGAAGAATAGTAATTAAGCTCACTTTGTTCGCGGTTGCGTTCGCTTTGCTCACTGGTTGTGTTCGCCTTTCAGGCTCTCTGTTTGCTTCGCTGCCTCTTTCAATGTTATTTACTGTAAGAGGCAGGAGCTTTAGCTCCGCAAGCAGCGAACAATAGAGAGCGCAACCAGTGAGCAAAGCGAACGCAACCGCGAACAAAGTGAGCTTAATTACTATTTTTTCAACGACTTTTTATAACGTTCAACTTCTTCTTGTCTAATCACCAAGTCAAGAATAGTACTGGATCCAACAGGATCTTGCAAGCCGCCTTGAACAATTGTAATCAGCATGTCCTGCATACAAAACTGTGAAAGATATTTTTCGTTTTGTTCAGGGATTATGGTTTGAATTACTACTGCCTTGTTATCAATTAAGTATTTGCCTAAAGCAATAATGTGATTGTCGATTAATGATTGATGGTTAGATTGCCCAACTAGGTCATCAAGACAATCAAGTGATTTGCTGTTGACATGGTCTTGAGCTGGTTTGCCCCAGTAGATTTGTTCAAGAACAAGTTTATTGTCTTTTTTGAATAATAATTCCAAGTCAGAGTGATGGTTAGCTGTTCCAACACCAGGTACTTGAATCGTTGAAGCAACTCCTGTCTTGTTGAGTGATTCACCTTTGAGCTGGGCTCTGAATTTATTTAGTGCTTCAAAAGAATCTGCGTAAACCATACTGTAACGATTTTGCAGTCCTTTTTGAGTTAGTAAAATATCAAGAGCTGCTATTTTAGCTGCTTCAGATTCTTGAATTGATTGAGCAGCTTTGAAATCCTCAAAGACATCTGCTGCTGCTTTGATCATTGCATCTGAATCAAGTCCCATTAATTCAGCAGTGAACATGCCAACTGGCGAGAACATTGAAAAACGTCCGCCAATATTAGGGTCGTTTGCCAGGAATGGAGGCTCTGTTCCTGTCTTAGCCTTGAGTTCAGTTCTTAGGTCATGTAAGAAATTCTTTTTACCTTCGCGAGCTGGTTCGGTGATGAATACAGATTGAGCTGCAAATTTAGCATGACAGTTTTGTGATTCCTCGCGACAACTATCACCATTCGTGGAACTAGTGCTTTGCACCGTTCCAACCTCTTTTGTGTCGACATCACTAGCAAAACTCTGTTTTGCAGGATGTCTATCCCAGTGATCAAGAATAGTTGCTACATTACGCCTCACTTCATCAGTAGTACCTGATTTGGAAATGAAAACAAAAAGAGTAGAGTCTAAATCAATTGAATCTAGTCTTGCAAGTAAAGAACTTGGGTCTAAGTTATTTTGTACCGTGAATTTGTTGCCGCTTGGAGTGAATTCATTTAGTGAGTTTTGTAAAACTAATGAATTGATTCCAGAACCACCCATGCCAACTATTAAGTAGTGCTGGTAATTCTTGGCGAGCATTGCTTTGGCTAATGCTTTAGTTTCTTGATTGGCTTCTAGTAGATAATCAAAGTCGAGCCATTTATAATATTCAAGTGGTTTAGCTCCATTTGCAGTAACAAGATTGTTTTGGACTTCTTTGAATTTAGCTTCTAGTGAAGAAAGAAGTTGGTCGTAGTCGGCTTGGTGTAGAGCGACTGCGTTGTCAATATTGCTTAGTTTCTTGGTTAGTGTTTTGGTCATGCATGGAATTATACCAGCCAAGCTTAACCCTGTTATAATCTCAGTATTATGCGGATTCATCATAGATTTGCTGCGAAAATCCCATTTGCCCTACTCATCGGCTGTTTGATTGGTGCAAGTCCAGTAAGTGCGAAACTTAGTTTCTGGGATAGTATGATGCTCAATATCAAAAAATCTTTAACACCGTCTGAATTTATTTGCGATAAATACGAAGAATGAGCTTATGAGACTCGGGTTTTGCGACCTGGCATGAAGCTACCATTTACTGAACTTAAATCAAACACGCGTTATTGTATCGAATGGCAAGAAGCCCCAGATGCAGCAATCGGTAAGAGTTGTAAAAAATATGCCTATGAAAACAGTTCGGGAACCGAAAATGAGCAGTTCTATCAAAAAGTGACTAGATACCGTACTGTCTGCGTTGAAGGGCATAATAGCCGTTAATCCTTGCTATTATGACGAATAATGCCCATTGAAGCGAAGAGCTAGTTCTTTTGGATTAGAACTTTCATTGAAAAATAGACCATTTAATGGATACAAATATTATCAGGTTTGGGATTGAATATAATATTACGTCAGTACATACCCCGTAAACAGCAACGCTCTTAACCCCATAAGAAAGTTGCTGTTTCTTTTTTTTGCGCTCATTTTAAACTCCAATTGCGTCGTTATGCAAGTCCTCATTGGCTAGAGCCAACTTCGAACACGCCCCTATTGGGGGCTTTGCATGTCTCGCACTTGGAGCTTATAATGGCGCAAAACTGAATAATGCTGGATCCCGTCGTAGCAAAGTAAAGACGGAAAAGGAAAGCCAGCTAGCAGGTCAAACTGCTAACTGACTCGAACAAATCCAAATCAAGCTAACCAAAGGCAATAAATTAGTTTGATTTTGGATATACAATAGAGTCGTTGAGAAAGGGCAAGCCCATTCGTAACAACTCTACCCAAACCTACGGTTTTGTAGATTTGTGTTAGACCTGATTAAACTCAAGCTGTGCTTTCGTAACAGGTCTTGGTCAAATTGAAAATGGAAATGAAAATGTAACTTATATACTTATTAGGCCACAAATCGACATGTTTATAACATCAAAAAGATCAAATTAATGAGAATTAATTTTGCCTAGGCCTTTCGCTGGGCACGCTAACTATAGTGAACCAGTTTCTTGGAACTATAAAACGCCATCGAACTTGCAGCTAAGACAATTATAAAAAGTAACCAAGCAAGTGAAGAAGCGTAGCCCATGCGAAAGTCATCAAAGGCTGTCTGGTAGGTGTATAGCGAGTAGAACATTGTTGAGTTTTGTGGACCACCACTAGTCATCACATAGGCAGGTACAAAATATTGAAAGACTTGAATGATTCCTATTACTACATTGAAAAAAATAGTTGGCGATAAAATTGGTAGCGTAATATGAATGAACTTCTCTAGTTCAGTTGCTCCATCTATTTCTGCTGATTCATAAAGTGACTCAGGAATATTTTGCAAGCCGGCTAAATAGATGAGCATGGGATTACCTAGTGACCAAAAGCTCATAATAATTAGTGCTGGCAAAGCCCAATGAGGGTCGCCAAGCCAAAGCGGACCTTGAATATGGAAGATAGCTAGAAACTGGTTAATCAGCCCGCTAGCATCGCCTTTGAAGATCCAGATCCAAGCAACACTGGATGCCACTATCGGAACTACGCTCGGTAAATAAAGACAACTGCGATAGAAGCTGCGCCCTTTGACTTTTTGATTTAGCAAGATTGCCATTGCTAAAGCAATCATGCTACCAAGTGGCAAACTAATAATCGCAAAGATCAGAGTTACTTTTAAGGAAGCAACTAGAGTCTTGTCTTGAAGCATTTCGATGTAATTAGCAAGTCCGGTAAATTCGGCGCTGCCAATGCCATCGTAGTGAGTAAAGGAAAGACAGAGACTTGCAATAATTGGTCCAAGTAAAAAAACTACTAGCCCAATGATCCACGGACTAAGAAAAAAGACTGCAGTCAAGGGTCTATGGCGTAGGCTTGGCATAATTAGTTGCGCAACAAGGATTGAATAGAGAAAGCAGTCGCTTCTTTGTTTGCTCTTGCAATACTGTCAGTCAGAGGGATATCCTTTGGACAGGCCTTCACACATTCTTGTGCGTTACCACAATTGTTGAGACCGTTTTCAATTAGTGCACTAGTTCTTTCATCCTTAGTGCTTTGACCATTGGGGTGGCTATTAAACAATACTGCTTGTGAGATTGCTTGAGCTCCAATAAAACCATTGTCGTTTGTCCATTGCGGGCAAGCTTCCAGGCAGCAACCACAAGTCATGCAACGACTGAGGCTATAGTTTTCTTCTTGGATACTTGGATCAACCCTTGGTCCTTCACCTAAGTCATAGACACCGTCTACTTGAATCCAGGCTTTGACTTTTTTGAGAGCTTCAAACATATTGGATCTATCAACCATCAAGTCGCGTTGAACAGGAAACTTGGTCATTGGTGCAATAGAAATTGGATGAGATAAATTATCAACTAGCGCTGTGCAGGCTTGCTGAACTTTGCCGTTGATTACCATTGTGCAAGAACCGCAAACCTCTTCAAGGCAGGCAGATTCGAAACTGACTGGTGTGGCATCTTTGCCTTGGGTATCTTTGGGGAATTGTCTTGTCGCCATGAGTAATGAAATTACATTCATTCCATGCTCATATGGCACCTCAAATTCTTGGTTATATGATTTAGACTCTGGGCAGTCTTGCCTCTTAACCTTGAATTTGATTCCCTCTGTTTTATTCGTCATTACAAAGAAATAATAGCAACAATTTGGGTTTTTGCCACACGGTAGCCACACACGTCTCAACCTTTACCACTTTTTGAGATAAGATCCCACCCGCTGCGTGACATACGCCACTTTTAAGATAAAAAGTGCCTTTGCCAGGTCCAACATGGAAATACCAATGTGGTATGTTATTTATCTTGAAAGTGGCGTATGTCACGCAGCGGGTGGGATCTTATCTCAAAAAGTGGTAAAGGTTGAGACGTGGGTGGCTAAACTTTATCTGCGCTATAATATCTTAATGCGAGCGACAGAGCAAGTTAAACTGAATATTATTTGCCCTCAAGACATTGGTGGCAAGAAAGCAGAGCTTTTAAATCATATTGGGGAATTATTTAGTTTGAAAGCCGCTCAAGTCTCTGAGAAGCTTGATATCAGTGTTCACCAAGTTGCTGAAACGGATCTTGTGGCTCAGGCTAAGTCTTTAGAAAATACTCGTAGTCGTAATGAAATTACTCTGTTGTTTATGCCTGAAAATAAAACTAAGTCACGGCAGGCTGGGTTCGAGCAAGCAAAATCGGCTCATCAGCTTAATGATTTAGTAGGGCACTACCGCACGAAGAGACCAGGTCATTCTCTTTATACTGTTTTACTTTCTGATCAATCAAAAAATGCTTTTGGAGATATTAGCTCAAATCACAATCTTGTAAATAGCTTGATGACAAGATCTACAAAGGGGAAACTTCGTTTGCGAGATGATAAGTATGAAGCTTTAGCAAGAGTGAATTTAGATGATTTAGAAACGAAGCAAGACCAGCAAGACTTGGTTAGCAAAGTTTTGCGCAAAGTTTTTTATGATTCGAGAAACGCCATCTCTAAAACGAAGTTAAAGGAAAAGTCAGTTGCAAAATTTCATGATATTGCAGATGCTGCACAAGTGCGTTTGCGCAAAAACACGCTGCCTGACTTGCATAAGTTGTTTAAGGTCTATAACAAGCTTACCGGTGAGAAGGTGCTTGCAGATGAATTACTAGAACTGCGCAGATGTGGCATTAATGCAAAGACGCATTATAAAGGTTACCTTAATGAGCTAGATTTAGTTTCAATCCGTCTTTGGACTGAGCAGCAAAAAGAACCGATTGCGACTGACGCTTTATTGAATAAATTTGTAGAGATTACTAAGAGAGTTCCTAAAGCTAAACAGTTAGCTCAAGTTGTATATCGACTTGAGCTTGATTTGGCTGATGATGGTTTTGGGCTTAAGACCTTGGCTGCAGAGATGAAAGCAAATGAATCAGCAGATGATGCACAAATGAGGCAAGCAAAAAAAGCACTTTGGGCTCCAATAAAAGAAATTGGATTAAAGGCAAAAGAGCTTGCTGGTTTTACAGCTCCCAATGCTGTTGATTATTACAATGCTTGTATAGAGCTTGGGCATGGTCCTGTGCTTCTAGATGAAATTAAAGTCTTTGCTCGTGAGTCTGGGATTGGTTTTGCTGGTGCTACCACTAAGGTATTAACGGGCGTGGAGAAAACTCTTTTAGAAGAATGGCTTGCCGCACAAATTAAAGAATACGGCAGTATTACTGCAAACGAATTTCTATCGATTTATATGGCTGTGATTGATCACAAGGCTGTCTTGAGCCGGAATAGTCTTGATAAATTGGTTGAGGCTAATGAGCTTAGTTTGGCTCGTCGTGAAGAGCAAAATCTGATTGTTGATAGACCAGCTATTGCCACGGCAGTTGTAAAAAAACCTAAGTATGAAATTCAAATAGATGAGTTTAAATCCAAGTTCGAAGAATTAGTAAAGAGCCAGCCCAAGCACATAGCCCTGTTCAATGCTTTTGTGGATGTTTATAAATATATTCCAGCTGATACTGTGGGTGCACTTACACTGCAATCTCGTTCTATTCAAGCGATTGAGAACGATGCAAGTTTTGCCAAGGAAGAGATTATGAGCACTAATGATTTGACACCTTCTGTTCTAGCAAGAATTAATGCTTGGGCTGCAGCTCAAATTAGTGCTGGTAAGAGATTGAGTAATCGAGAATTGGCACATATGGCATTCCATGTACTTGAGAAGTTGCCCTCAAGGACTACTGTCAATGAGATTGTACAGAAATGCCCAGAGAACGTAGCTCCTTATGATCAGGATAAAGCTATCGTTGATTTGGTTGATGAGCCCGAATTGTCTAAGACTGATTCGCAAGTTAACCTTCGTTCTTTGCTCAAGGACTTAGATTCTGAAGAGATGGATCGTGATCAAGCTTTGACTTGGGTCGCTGAGTATTTAAGAATCAATCGCGCGACTACAGAAGTTGATGAAGGTATCACTTCTCTGCAATTTGATGATTTTTGTAATGATCGCTGGTCACCTGGTACAGATGCTCAAAGACTCGGTTTAGCTTTGTTTGCTTTATATCAAGAACCATCAAACAGGTATGGATCTTTACTAAGAACAGAGCATAATTGGGATCATTTTGTTGCTCGATTGGGTTCTTCGCTATAATAGCCCTGATGGGTCGAGCCAAAAAACAAATTGCCAAGAAAAAAAAGAAAGCAGAAACTAAATCTGGTTCGGCTACTGTCGCGCGCAATAAACGTGCTGGTTTTGATTTTCATCTTGGTAAAGACATTATTGCCGGTATCGTGTTGACTGGTGCTGAAGTTAAATCTGTGCGGCTTGGCAATATACAAATGCGCGGCGCTTATGCCAAGGTCATTGATGGAGAGGTTTGGCTATTCAATTGTCACATCTCTGAATATAAATATGCTCATGGCGCCAAGCAGGATCCAGACAGAGTACGTAAGCTACTACTCAAGCGTTATGAAATAGCACGTATTGAAATGGAGCTTGCCAAAACTAATCAAACTTTGATCGCCAGTAAAATATTTTTTAAGGGTAATTATGCCAAAGCACTCTTGCATCTTGGAGAAGGTAAAAAACACGCTGATAAGCGTGCGACTTTGAAGAAGCGTCAACAGGATTTGGATATTAATAGGGCCTTGAAGGATTACTAATCCCCCGATCTTTTTTGTGTCGACATCACTAGCAAAACGGGGTTTTGCAGGATGTCTAATGCTAAAATAAAAACCATGACTGAAGCAGTACTAGAGCAAGTAAATATGAACAAACAACTTAAGGACAAAGTAGCAATTATCACTGGTGGAACAAGAGGGATTGGCAAAGCCATCGCTGAATTGTTTGCCGAACAAGGTGCTCAAGTGATTATCACCGGTAGGTCTCCCGAATCACAAGTAGCCGCCCAGATTGGTGACAATGTTAAATACATCGGCTGTGATATTGGCGATAAGCTAGCTTGCGAGAATCTCATCAAGTCGGTTCTTGAAGAATTTGGCAAGATTGATGTATTGATTAATAACGCTGGTATCACTCAAGACAACTTATTTGTGCGCATGAAAGAAGAAGAATGGACAAGTGTGATGGACGTCAACCTCAATTCTTTGTTCTATCTATGTCAGCCAGTTATTAAAGCAATGTCTAAACAAAGATCAGGAGCGATTATTAATATGAGTAGCGTGGTTGGTTTACACGGTAATCCAGCTCAAGTGAATTACTCGACAAGCAAAGCCGGTTTGATTGGTTTTACAAAGTCACTTGCTAAGGAATACGGACGTCGCGGAATCAGAGTAAACGCGATAGCGCCAGGCTTCATTCAGACTGATATGATTGGTCATGTTGCTGAAGAAACACAAAATAAATATAAAGAAAACATCCCACTTGGTGGCTTTGGATCTGGTAAAGATATAGCAGAAACGGCGTTATTCCTTGCTGGCAGTGCTAATTACATCACCGGTCAAGTAATACAGGTTGATGGTGGCTTGTTTATGTAGTATTCTTGAATCCCTAGAGGGACAAAGTACACAGTACAAGGGTTTTAAAGGACAAAAGGATATGACAACAGCTATGGATCGTGCAGAAATAATAACTAGAATTACTAAAGTTGTGGCAGCGCAATTAAGTGTAGGAGAGGATGAAGTAAAAGAAACTTCAAGCTTTACTACTGACTTGGGTGCTGACTCACTGGACACAGTTGAATTGGTTATGGCTCTTGAAGATGAGTTCAGTGTAGAGATACCTGATGACGAAGCTGAGAAGATTACTACAGTGGGCGCAGCAGTTGACTTTGTAGAACAAAAATCTAAGGCTTAGTAGCCATTGCTTACCAAACTTAACAGAACTAAATCGCAAAAACTTTTTGCGGATGCAACGCAGTTGATGCCAGGAGGTGTCAACTCGCCAGTAAGAGCGTTTAAGTCAATTGACTCTTCGCCAATATTTTTTAAAAAAGCCAAGGGTGCTTACCTTTGGGATGAAGATGATAATCAATATATTGATTTCGTTGGTTCTTGGGGGCCGATGATTCTTGGTCATGCGGATCCTAGTATTGAAGCGGCTTTACAAGCGGCTATCGTTAATGGAACTAGCTTTGGGGCACCGACGCGCCTAGAGAATGAAATGGCCGCTGAAGTTATTAAGCTGGTGCCGTCTATTGAGATGGTGCGCATGGTCAATTCTGGAACCGAGGCGGTGATGTCGGCAATTCGTTTGGCTCGCGCTTATACAACTAGAGAGAATCCTGAACAAACTAAAATCCTTAAGTTCAAGGGCTGTTACCACGGGCACGCTGACGCGCTCTTAGTGCAAGCAGGTTCAGGCGTCGCTACTCTTGGTTTGCCAGATAGCCCTGGAGTAACTAAAAACGCTACTCAGGATACTATCCTTGCTGATTACAATAGCCCAGAAGCTGTTACAGAGATTTTTGAAAAATATAAGGGGCAGATTTCCGCTGTGATTTTGGAGCCGGTAATGGGCAATGCTGGTTGTATCCTACCAAAGCCTGGTTACTTAGAATTTTTGCGAGAGATTACTACAGCGAATAATACATTATTGATTTTTGATGAGGTGATGACCGGATTTCGCGTAGCACTTGGCGGCGCGCAACAGAGATTTAATGTGATGCCTGATTTGACTACTCTTGGCAAAGTCATTGGTGGTGGTCTTCCTGTCGGCGCTTATGGTGGTCGCCGTGAAATCATGGAGATGGTTGCTCCTGCCGGACCAATGTACCAAGCCGGAACCCTTTCTGGTAACCCACTTGCGATGTCAGCGGGCTTAGCTTGTTTGAAGAAAATACAAGAACCTGGATTTTACGATGAGCTTGAGAAAAAATCTCAATATCTGATTGATGGAATGACCCGGGTGATTGACGCACCTTTGCAGACTACTGTCTGTGGTGGAATGTTTGGTTTTGCTTTTAGTTCATCGCCAATTTATAATTATGCTGATACTAAGACCGTTGATTCTGATAGTTTCAAAAAGTTTTATTTATCAATGCTTGAGCAAGGTGTTTACTTTGCGCCATCGGCCTTTGAAGCGGGCTTTGTTTCTGGAGCTCATAGTTATGAGGATTTGGATAGGGTGATTGAGGCTTGCCGCTTGACTAATCTGTGACTAAGAATTGTATTTATCTAAAAACAAATTCAAAAGACTTTAGTGAGAGTTTAAGATCAGTAGTTTTTGATTATTCGGTTAATAATCCAGAAATCAATTTTGATTCGATTGCAGAGCTGCAACTTGAGCATAACAAATTTGGTAATAATATTTTTATTGGAGATGTTCATGAAGATGAGGCTTTTGTGTCTTTGGTTGCACCGCAGCGAGTGGGTATGTATTCTGCTTTGCCCTATTTGAATTATTTGATTATGCAAAAGTCTCCTGGTACAAATTTACTGGCTAGGACTGGTTTTGAATTGCCTCAATGGTTTTTTAGAAGTACTTGTACAGATATTGCGCTTTCTACTTTTGCTCGTGATTATTATTTCAAAATCAAACTCAAAGATAGGGATTTTGGTGAAGAAATGGAGCTTTGGTATGAGATGGTGAGAATCAAGGATGATTTTGGCAAAATGCTGAGGATGCTAGTTTATTATTCTGTGTTTCCTGTAGCCTTGCTTGCACTGCTGACTGATTTTGCTATTTTGCCTGTTCTTAATACCATGATGCCAGTTGAAATCAAAACAGTTTATATTTTTGCTTTTATTATATTTTTTCCGGTACCCTATAGTGTGAGATCTCACCATAAGTTTGCTCTTTTGATCAATGCTGGAATAATTGCTTCGTCATATCTTATTACTATAATCCCAGATCGTTATTTGTTGCCAGATAGTGGCTTAGTCTTGATGATTTTAGGTCTGTTTTTTCTAATGTTTTTTGCGATGAATTTTTATACTATATCCAAGATGCCACTAGTGATTGAGGGGATATTTGTGAAGGCCATCAGAGGTCTAAAATAAGCTATAATTAAATTTATAATGAAAAAAATCGCTATTGTCATTGGTATCATTGTTGTTTTGTTTGCTGCTTTAGCAAGCCCTTACAACAATCTTGTTTCAAAACGAGAGACTGTTGAAGCGCAGTGGGCACAAGTAGAGAATGTTTACCAAAGACGTGCTGATTTGATTCCTAATTTGGTGAGCACTGTTAAGGGTTATGCTAGTCATGAAAAATCTACACTTGAAGCTGTGATTCAAGCGAGAAGCAATTTAACCAAGGTTGATTTTGGCAATATGAGTCAAGAACAGCTGGCAAGCTTTCAGTCTAGCCAAGGTGCTTTGTCTGGTGCTCTTTCACGCTTGATGTTGGTAATGGAAAGATATCCAGACCTTAAAGCCAACCAAAACTTTTTGGAGCTTCAGTCACAACTTGAGGGAACCGAGAATAGGATTGCTTTTGAGCGTAAGGGCTTTAACGATGCTGCTAGATCTTACAATACGGACTTGCAGACCTTCCCTAACAATTTATTTGCTAAGCTCTTTGGTTTTGCTAAGAAACCATACTTCGAGGCTGAAGAAGGCAGCAAGACTGCTCCAAAGGTAGAGTTTTAAGTGACTAGCCCGCAAGAATTCTTTTCGCCGGATCAAGTCAAAGCTATCACTGATGCAGTTGCAGCAGCAGAGAAAAACACATCTGGTGAGATCTGTGTTCATGTAGACCAGAGCTGTAGTGGCGACCCTGTAGAGAAAGCCAAGCAAGTCTTTAAGGCAAGAGCATTGCACAAGACCAAGTTTAGAAACGCAGTTCTATTTTATATCGCGCTCGATGATCACAAATTTGCAATTTGGGGTGACAAGGGTATCAACGACAAGGTTGCTGATGATTTTTGGGATAATGAAGCAGCTTTGCTTTTGCAGCATTTTAAGCAGGGACAGTATGCAAGTGGTTTGATCGAAGTTATTAATTTGGCTGGCGAGAAATTGCAGGAATACTTTCCTTATGAACAAAAGGGTTCTCTAAATGAAATAGAGAATGAGATTAGTTTTGGAAGGGACTGAAATACGACGTGGACCATATTGGGTTATTCTGGTATTGGTTTATATAGCATTTGGTTTTATTTTGTTTGATGGTGGTGCGCTTATGAATTACAAAGTTGTTGACTATGCTCACCGAATAGTAAATCCGCATCCTTTCTTTTATAATGACACGGATATTTTCCAGTCTTTTACTAGTCCTGTAGGGGATGTTCATCTTGCACGCAAGTTGAATAAATTCAATAATCTTGGATTTGGCACTATGGCTATGGTTGTTACGGAGAAGGACTTTTATGATAGTGAGAATCAAAAATTAATTTATAAGAAGCTTGGGATTAGCGCTCATGACAAAAAATTGATTGTCTTTGTCGTTGATAAGATCAAAGCCGTTGATGAAATGGATATGACTATTGTTATTGGTAGCAACTTGCAGAAGATTATTGATTATGACAAGGAGAAATATATTCTCCATAGTTTATTGCGCGATTCGATTATGCAAGATGGCAATAGTTTCAAGGCTTTTAATCAAGCTATTAATTATACTGTCACCCAGCTTGCTGGTCAGGAGCTTGCCAAGAGTTTTGTTGCGATGAATATAAATGAAGAAAACTCTAGGTCTAATGTCAAGCTTTTTCCAGGTTATGAAACAAGAAGTCTCATTAATTTGGGAACGATCTTTTGTCTCTTTATGATTATATTTGCAAGAATGGCTTTTGCTTTTATTAGTAATGGTGGCGTATTGTTTAAGTCTCACGCCAAGTCTAAACAAAGTCCTTACCAAAAATTTTATTCTGAAAACTTCAACTCACTCAAGGTAATCTGGTGGTTCTTGATGGGAACTCGTTTGCTTGGAGGTTTTGCTGGCAAAGGTGGCGGAGCTTCTGGTGGTGGCGGTGCAGGAGGTAAGTGGTGAAAAAGAGTTTATTAGTTTTATTGTTTGTATTTATTGTTCAGGGGCTGAGTGCTGAAACTCCTGAATTCATTAAGGCATTTAATCATTCTTCTTATGTCAACAACTTCTCTATTGAGTTTCCTCGCTTCATCTCTGAACAAGAAAGAGCTTATTTACATGCCAAGATCGCTTCACTGATAGCTACTGGCAACGGTGAAATGGCAATAGCAATTGTTGATGACTTTTATGGGCTAGAAGCCAATGAGTTTTCAACTGCCTTGTTTAATCATTGGCAAATCGGTCAAGCCGGCAGAGACAATGGAGTTTTGATTACTATCAAGCCGACGCAGTCTGGCCCAGGAAGGCAAATCTATATTTCAACTGGCTATGGAGCTGAGTCTCTAGTCACGGATGCTTTGGCTAAACGGATTATAGAGCTGGAAATTAAGCCTGCTTTTATTCAAGGCAATATTTTTGAAGGACTTAATTTGGCTACTGATTCTATTATTCTGCTTTTGAATGATGGTGTTCCATTAGAACCAAGTGTTGAGAAACCCCGAATCAGTAGTAAGCAAAGTAGCTTAAAGGATTATGGGATTCTTTTATTAATAATGCTGTGGGTATTTATGTTCATGTTTAGACTTGGCTCAGGACGTCATAGCACTAGAAATTTGCTTTTGGGTTCCCTGTTACTTGGTTCTGGTCGCAGTTCATCTTCAGGCTTTGGCGGTGGCGGCTTCGGTGGTGGTGGTTTCGGTGGTGGCTTTGGTGGCGGCGGCGGAGCTGGTGGGTCTTGGTAAAGCTCGAGGCTTTATCCTTGCACCTTCTCAAGTCTTTTGTACATTGCTGGATGAGTAGCAAGTTTTTCTGAGAGCCAAGTCCAGAAGCCGCCGTTATCACGAGCACTTTGGATCATATCGTTTATATTCAAATTTCCAAATAGTTTTTTGCCTAAGCAAAGAACGGACAAGCCTTGTCTTGCAGCCTCCTGCCCAACCAGAGCGGTAGCAATTTTGTCGCAAGTATATTCACAAGCTCTATAATAGGCTTGATTGATAAAAGGGATAAATAAAATCATCGGCATTAAGAGATATCTTTTGTCAATGTGATTACGTTTGATATGAGCTAGCTCGTGAGCTATTACAAATTCAATTGCTCCTTCCCCTTTATTGAAAGCGAGATCTAGTATGTCAGAATACAGTACTACAAAGGATTTTGAGCCAAGAAAGAATTTTGTTGCAAAGGCGTTTAATAGTCCACCACTTTCTATGATGTAAATCTCAGGGATTTTTTTAAGTCCCATTTGAGCTGAGAGTTTTTCTGCAGATTTAAGCACACCTGGCATTTGATTCTCTGTAACTTTGACACCATGGTTTTTGATACCGCCAATAAATATGCCTTGTGAAAAGATGATTATGCTGCTGAGTGTGATGAAATAAAAGACCAATACTGGTAATATTTTTGCAACTTGAGGATTTAGTGCAGCTGTTGTAAACAGAAGTCCGACCAACGCAAAGAACAAGAGGTTTGCGATTGCAAGAATTAAGAAATATAATTTCTCTTTGCCGGTAACTAATTTGCCAATATCTATATTTTCAGTCATAGATTAGTTGTTTCCCTTGTGCTGATTCGACTTAACAGTTTTGCTTAAATATGGGTTGTTTATTTGAGTCTTAGGCTGTCCATAAGCCTTTCATAACCTAAGTTTGTTATTCATAAGGCAAGGGAGATATATGGGGATGAATTTTTTAAATAGATTAGTATTAGTTTTGGCAATTTTGCTCAGCATGACTGCAGTAAAGGCTATTGAGGGCAAAGTAGAGATGGAAGGTGCACTTCTTCCTATCTATATAGATGGAGATGCTACTAAGCACCATCATGCTGGTTCTTTAGAGTACCGCTTTGCTAGCAAGGGCAAGCTTTACAAGGCGAAGTTCAAGAATAATGAACCTCGCAACCCAAAAAATCTTCGTAAGATCAAAATTCGTGGTCAAATGCATGATGGATCTATTGAGATTGATTCTTTTATAAACAAGAGTCCTAAGACTCTTTTGGTTAATTCAACAGCTGCAGCTGCAAGGGGCGAGAAAAGAGTCCTGGTTGTGCCTTTGAAAAATACTTATACGACAACGGCTTTTATTTATGATACGGCTAGCTTGGCTAATTTATATTTCTCAGCTAGCAGCAATAGTATTAAAAAATATTACACTGAAGTATCTGCAGGTCAAGTATCTCTTAGTGGTGAAGTTACTAATCAATTACAACTTGATAATGTTTGTGGATCTTCTTATAGATCTTTAGAAGGTGATTCATTGCTTACAGCATTACAGGCAATTGCAGCTAGATATGATCTAAGCAATTTTGATATTCTTTCAATTGTTGTACCGAGTGGTGGATCTTGCATGCAACATGGAGTTGAAGGACTTGGTTCATTAGGGAAGGTCAACTTTGCAGCGCTAGGTATTAGTGGAATCCCTGAAATTGCTTTTAATGTGGTTAAATCAACTCAGGTACCAACTGGAAACTTGAATACCTTTATAGCTATAACGTCTCATGAGTTTGGTCACAATTTTGGATTGAAACATGACAATGGTAATGTTTGTGGCAAGAGCATTTTTTATAATCAATGTGCAAGTCTTGCTTATGGTGGTGCTCACAGTATAATGGGCAATGCTCCAAATCTTGCTCCAATTAATGCAATCCATCAAGAAGATCTTGGTTGGATGAACAGTCAAACTATTATTAATTTATCAGGCAATGTTGATCAAAGCTATACTATTGCTGCACTTGAATCTAGAACGCTTGCACCCAAAGCAATAAAGATCAATCGAGGTGATGGTGTAAATTATTTTATTGAATATCACAAGCCTCTCAATATGGCTGCAAGCAAAGCTTTTACTCATAGTGCTAGTTATGAAGGTTTCAAAGTGTATGTGAATGATGATAGAGCGAATAATGATTCTCTTTTATTAAGAGCAGACATGCGTGATATCAAAAGTCAAATGCAATATTATATACCGGAGAGTAAGGAGTACTTGGATCCTTATGACGCGCCAGATTTTGCAAAGACTTCTGACTTTACTGCAGAGTTTTATGACTCAGTAAACCATGTCAAAGTAATTTTTGAATCTAGGTCAGCTGATTCCCTTACGCTACGTGTGATTCTTGGTGAGAACGCTCTTAAGAAAGCAGAAGCAGATGCTATTGCAGCTTTCTTGTTCATTTACCCAAGTGTTGAAAACGCGAAGCTTGAGACTTATAACGGATACCACGGTAGAATTGCATCAACTCGTTATAGTCAACAGGAATTAAGTAATCTGATTGACAAAATAGAATTTGATATGGACGGCGACAATATTATTGATATTGTAACCAGCTCTGTTTATAGTTCCGAAAACTATACATACTTAGAGCCAGGGACTTATACTCGCAAGGCTAAGGTTTACTTGAAGAATGGTGAGATCATCAAGCTTGAGTCTAAAGAGTTTACAGTTGTTGAAGCATTTTCTGTAAGCTTGAGACAGGGAAAGGCATCTATTAGTAGTGAGCCTGTTTTAAATGAGAACAAGCCTACTAAACTGAAATTAGAATATCAGTTTTCAAATGAATACCTTGCAAGATATAAAAAGAAAGCAAAATTGGTGAACTATGGACCGTTCAAGCTAAAGAGATCCAAGACTATGCTCAAAAACACTGTGGTTTTCAAGCTAGCTTTGCCACCAGAAAAGAAAATTTCTAGTTACTATTTGAAACCTGATGGCTACTATGAATTTACTGTTGATTTAGCTGTCAGCCAAGGATATGGCTTTCTTGAATATAAAACAGTTACTTTACGAGTGAAATCAAGTAGGAATTAGTCTCTATCAATTCACTAGACTAGCTATCATGTATTCAAACTAGGTAAAATTAAGCATCAATATTTTTGTCAGAGTGGCATATAAACATAATGAGAAAATTATCAATTTGTTTATTACTGACTTGCCTGCTATGGCAACCAGCGTCTGCCAAGAAACAAGAATACATTAGTTATTTTCTTGCTGCTAAGCGTGCGGGTGTTGCGATTGGTAAGGCTGTTGGTGTTGCGCTGGCATTGGCTTTTGGCGGAGCCCCGCAAACCAATGACCCTGTCAACACCGCTTTGATAATGATCACCCCAGAGTTTCGCAAGAAACAACTTGATGCGTACAATGCAAAAGTACAAAAGAAAATTGATAAACTCAATAAAAAAATTGCTAAGGCTCAAGCCAAAGGCAAAGATGTTGAAGAATATCAAGCTAAACTTGGAGATGATAAATACAGACTATTGAAAGATCCAAAATGGAATCAAGATCAGGCTTTGGTTTCGTTTATCGTTTTACCAATTGACGCCGGTGCACCATTCCTTGTCTCTGATTTCAGGGTGGCGGATCAAACAGGAGTAGGTTCTGTCTGTAAGCCAGTTGTAAGTGAAACTATAGACTTTGATTCGATGGATAAAGAATATTTGGATGAGATTTATGGCGTTGATTTAAATGACCATCTTTGGATCGGATTGAAGAGATCTTATGACCCTGAATGTATTGTAAAAGATACAGCTACGCAGTATATAATGACTGTGAACGGTGGCCGCTTAGATGATTTTGATTTGGACTTTAGTCTAAGTCAAGGAAGAAAGAATGTAATTCGAGATGATTTTGAGATTTTGGAATAATGAAAAATAAATTTGTTTGTTTATTGATGATTCTTTTGTCTTTGCCGAGCTCTGTTTTGGCAAAGACAAAAGACCCTCTTGTTATTCAACTAGAGGCCAATCTTGGCAAGCAACTGGATCTTAATTTGCAAGAATGGCGATATCACAAATATCCTGACTTCAAGTTTAGTGTCAACAAAGAAGGTAATTTAGAAGGTTTGGAGAGTGTTAAAGCTTCGCGTGATTATAATACAAGAGTTTGTAAATCAACGATCAAAAAGATGCAACCATTGGCAAGTGAATTTCGTGATCATGAATATAGAATTGAATGCCAGCCTGAATTTGAGTTAAGCAAAAAAGAACAGAAAGCTGCATTGAAGTACCAAGAAAAATATGCTGCAGAAATTGGAAAACAAATCTTTTTGAGGGCTGAAGGCTCTAGTTTTGAAGAACTGGAGGCAAAACTATTAGCCTTGGAGCTTAAACTGGCTCCCTCTGGTAAATTATTAAGTGTAACTACAATCAATAGTTCTGGCTTTGAGGAGATTGATTCGGCGTTTATTAAAGCTTCTCAAGAAATTGCTAAGTTTGCAAAACCAGATCTTAATCAATATCGATTAAAGGCTGGTAAAAATCCTCAATCTGCTAAATTAGATCTATATTTCTTACTAGGTAAGGATTACAAAGGCATTAGTGCAGAGGACGCTATTGCTACAGGGGCAACTTTGGGAGCAATTGGCATAACAACAGCGTCAATTATTCAAAATATTATTTTATTGGCTAGATAGTATGATGTTAGTTAGGTAACGGAAGTTAATGCTCAAAATCAGTTTCAAAGACAATAAATTAATTCTCTTAACTCTGTTAGTCGGTTTGATTTTTACTAGTTCGATAATGACTTATATTCGTTATAAGAATATTGAAGATGCCAAGATACTTTATAAACAGGCGCTTGATTCATGGAAGCTTGGCAAGAAAAAGACAGCAGAGAAATATCTCGGTGCAGCAATCAAAAAACACAAAAAGGGAGAATATTACTATACAGCCTATCGTATACTTGCTGGTCAAGGCAAGATTGGTCTAGCAGAGCTTTATGTCAAGAAGGCATTGAAGGCTGCCCCTAAGAATACCGAGTACTTATACAAGACTGCACAACTTGTCGCTTACTACAACCCAGAAGAGGCAGTTGGCTATTTAAAGCAAGCACAGCAGCTCAAGCAGGATGATTGTAGGTTTTCAATTTTGCTTGCACAGATTAGCGTTGAAGCTAATGATGTGGCAGAAGCGATTGATGAATTGTATCGTTGTCTTGAGCATGAGCCAGCTCATGAAGGTGCTTGGAACAATATTGCTGTTTATTACTTGAGACAAAAAGAAAAGGACAAGGCTGTCGAGGTTTTGAACAAGGCTTGCGCGACTAACCCGAATTCTGCTTATCTCTGGCAGCAAAAGGGCTTGATTGAAAAGCAGTTAGGCAAGCTCGATCAGGCTGTGATTTCTTTAGCCAAGAGTGTTGAATTGCAACCATATACTGGGATGTCTGCTGTCAAGATCATAGAAAAAATCACCGGTACTAAATACCAAGGTGAGCATGCTGAATATTTTGAAGATATGAAAGCACGTGTACCGTTTAAGATAGAAGGCAAACATATTTTCTTGCAAGTTGAGATTCAAGGAAAACCAGGATGGTTTCTGTTGGATACCGGTGCTACTGATTCGATCATTTACAAGCATTTCGCTAACGAAAAGCAAATCAAATTTGACAAGCTTTATTATAGTAGCTACGAAACAGTTGCTGGTATCTTTGACGCCCCGGTTTCATACCTGGATATCAGCCTTGGAGCGATCGATCTAGAGAATGTCAAGTTTGCCATGGTTGGCAAAGATCAAGTCTCGCACAGTGATGGAATCATTGGACAAAATGTCCTTAACAACTTTGATATTAATATCAATTATAATGAATATTTTGTGACTATGAAGTTGCATTAGGACTGTTGCGACAGGATCGATTCAAGTTCGTCAAAAGCAGCCTCTATCCCGTGATAAAAGCCAGTTTCTAGTAAATCCTTTGGCTCAAGTCTATCTCTATAATGCTTCTTGACCCACGTTACCAGTTTCCCATAAAGCTCATCGTTAAGTAGGTAATGAGGATTCATTGCTGCTAGCTCTTCATCACTAACTAGGACTCGTAGCCTCAGGCAGGCAGGACCGCCACCATTGTTCATGCTTTCACGAAGGTCAAAGTATTCAATTTGAGAGATTGGGTTATTGACTTTAATGAGCTTAGTCAAGAATTGATTGACTGCTTTATTTTCTTTGCATTCAATTGGAGCGAGAATAAGCATACTGCCATCATCAAGACTAACTATTTGAGAGTTGAATAAATAACTTGAGACAGCTTGCTTTAAACTAATCTCGCTATCTTTGACTTCAATTAAAACCAGCTCTTCATTTGTTGTTGCTTTGTATTTAGAAGCAAGTTCTTCGATGACTTGAGATTGATTTTCAAAAGAGTACTCGTGATAGAGAAAGAGATTGAGATTGCCTGTGCTAATTACATCGTTGTGAAAGACACCAGCGTCAATGGCTTTGATAGACTGTTGTGCAAGGACGGTGCGTTGTAAGTCCAAGCCATGATTCTGAATGATCGTTTGAGATGCTTCAAGAGCTTGTCTTGCAGTAAAAATATTCGGAGCTAAGATCTTGGGGTTTTCAAGAGAGTAACCGTAAACAAATAAATCAATCCCTGGTTTGGAGTGTGATGGAGCAAGCCTAGTGTGATTGGCAGCTCCTTCATCACTAAGCATTAAATCAAGTGCGGGTTTATGATTTGCCTGAGGGAAAATAGTTTGGAGTCTTTGAGCTGTTTCTATAGTTTCAATAGACCGATGAAACTTGCAGCTGAGATTGGCTGGAGTGATGGTCAAAGTCTTGGCTTCAAGACTAGAGCTAATAGTTGCAGCATTTGCTGTCCACATTGATGATGAGCTTGAGACTGCGCAGAATAATTCATAATCTTGCTCGTAAGCTTGTTTGAGAATTGATTCTGGATCACCTTGAAACCCTTGTGCTCGCAGAATATCTAATCGAGGTCTGAGTTGTGCTGGCATTACTGCTTGTTTGAGACCAAGATCAGCAAGGTATTTCATTTTGGCAAGTCCTTGAAGAGCTGCTGCTTTGGGGTTTGAGATACTACCCTTGTGAGTTTCAGAAGCTATATTGCCATGGCTTAAGCCAGAGAAGAGGTGGGTGGGACTGGCAAGTCCGTCGAGATTTAGTTCGTGGTATTTCATGTGATCCGTCATTGCGAGGCTTTAGCCGAAGCAATCTAGTGGATAGTTTTCCTTGTATTGGATTGCCACGCCCTGCGGGCTCGCAATGACGTATATAATTATAAGCTATGGAAGAAATTTTGACTAAAGTCAAAAAAGAACACGATGAGATTTACTTAAAGCTCGATTATTTGCTGCATGAATTGACCAAGGTCAAAAAAGACAGAGATGATGAGCATTTACTCAAGACTAGTAAAGTGATGCTCGATTATGTCAAATGGCTTTTGGAGAGTCATTTTAAGGATGAAGAGAGGGATTTGTTTCCCGGGATTGAAGATCTTGAGTTTAAAGAGAGATTGCTAGCGGACCATAAAGAAATAGAACTCAAGTATAATAAAGTACTAGAGGCATTCAATAGTTTTGATGCCCAAGAGGATTATCGTCAGCAGCTTTTGTATCCAGCTTATAACTTGATAGCGACAATTAACCATCATGCCCAAAGAGAAGACAGAGCCCTTTTTAATTAGACCAATTCAGGAGACTGATCTTGATGCCGTTTTCAACTTGGCTTCGCAAACTGGTCCAGGAATGACCAGCCTGCCTGCTGACAAAGCGATACTTGAAGCTAAGATTCAAGAGTCAATCAATAGTTTTAAAATCAATCCAACCAAGCCAGGAAATGAATCATATCGATTTGTTATGGAGCTTGATGACAAGATAGTTGGTATAGCTGCAATTCGCGCTCGAGTGGGAGGTTTTGACCCTTCTTATTCTTATGAGATCTGCAAAGCTAGGCATCAATCTGAAGCACTTGGAGTTGATAAAGAAGTCGAATATCTCAAGCTCAGCAAAGAGCATAAGGGAGCTTCTATTATCAGCTCACTTTTTGTTTCACCTGATTACCGTTCTATGGGACTGGGTCAGTATTTGAGTCAAGCTCGTTTTTTGTTTATTGCTGATTTTCCTGAACGTTTCACTGAGACCATTACAGCAGAGATGCGCGGAGTGATTGATGAAGCTGGACGTTCGCCTTTTTGGGAAGGTACAGTACGACATTTTTTTGATATGGGTTTTGAGAAGGCTGATTATCTCAGTACTAAAGACAAAGGTTTTATTGCTGATCTCATGCCGCAATATCCAATTTATATTCCACTACTAAGAGACTCAGTGATTGAAGTGATTGGCAAGGTCCATGATAAGACCAAGCCGGCGATGAAATTCTTAGAAGCTCAAGGTTTTGCGAGAGATGGACATGTAGATATTTTTGATGCTGGTCCTCGGGTTGCGGTGAAGACTAATGAGATTAAGACTATTAAAAAATCTCAAGCGGCTACTCTTGAGATTGGGATGGATATTGGTGCCGCTCTTGTATCTAATTCTAAACTTGATTTTAGAGTGAAGTTAGTTTCTGGGGCTATGACTAAAGAAGATACTGATTCTTTGAATCTATCTCAGGGAGAGGAGTTTCGTTATGTTTAGTTCTATCAACCCAGCTACAGCTAAAGAGATTTGGCAAGGCAAAGCAGCTGGTGCTAAAGAGATTGATGCGGCTGTTGCAGCAGCGCGCAAGGCATTTCCTGCTTGGGCAGCATTGAGCCTGGAAGAGAGACTAGTTTGCTTGCAACGATTTGTTGATCTAGTTGAAAAGAACGCTGATCGTTTAGCTCAGATTCTTTGCCAGGATACTGGCAAGGCGATTTGGGAATGTGCCATGGAGGTCAAAAGCCCTATCGCCAAGCTCAAGATTTCTGTGGATGCTTATAAAGACAGAACTGGCACCAAGGTCAATGGACTAAGCGTCGTTAGGCACAAGCCTCATGGGGTGATTGCAGTTTTTGGTCCGTACAACTTTCCGATTCATACTCCGCATGGACATATTTTACCTGCACTTCTTGCTGGCAACACTGTTGTTTTTAAACCTAGTGAGCTTACACCATTGATTAGTGAAGAAGTGATGAAGCTTTGGCAGCAAGCTGGTTTGCCGGAGGGAGTGATGACTATGGTTCAGGGTGAAGTTGAGACGGGCAAATTGCTTGCTGCTCATGCTGGGATAGATGGAATATTTTTCACTGGTAGCTCACGCACCGGTAAGATCTTGCATGAACAATATGCAGGGCATCCTGGCAAGATTTTGGCGCTGGAGCTTGGAGGTAATAACCCACTTGTGGTGCATCAAGCTAGTGATATTGATGCAACTGCTTACTTGATTATTCAGTCGGCGTTTATTACAGCAGGTCAGCGCTGCACTTGCGCGCGTCGTTTGATTTTAATTGACGATGAGGCTGACGCTGTGTTAGCGCGACTTGTTAAAATGACTTCTATGATTAGGATTGGTGATCCCGCTGATGAAACTAATTTCATGGGTCCGGTGATTAGTGAAACTCAAGCTAATAAATTACTTCAAGCGCAAAGATCTTTGGAGACCAAGGGTGGCAAGGTTTTGTTGAAGATGAAGCATATTGGTGGAGCATATATTAGCCCGGGAATAATCGACTGTACTGGATTAGTAGTAGCTGATGAAGAAAATTTTGGACCTTTACTTAAAGTCTACAGAGTTAAAACCTGGGACGAAGCGATCGACAAAGCCAATGACACAGACTATGGACTTAGCTCTGGCTTGATTAGTGATAGTCAAGAATTATATGATGATTTCCGTCAAAGAATTAGAGCAGGGCTTTGCAACTGGAATATGCAAATCACAGGAGCCACTAGTGCTGCACCTTTTGGAGGGATTGGACTGAGCGGTAATCACAGACCTAGTGCTTACTATGCTGCTGATTATTGCTCGTATCCTGTTGCTTCAATGGAGACTAAGGAATTAAAGTTGCCAGAAAAATTGAGCCCAGGCTTAGAAAGTATTTACGAAGAGATTGAATCTACTAAGGCTTACGATAGAGCACGAAAGAATGATTCAGAAGCTATCAGTTTAGATGAGATGTTGATAGACGTTGATTCCGAAAGATCAGGAGGGGCAGATGAATAATCTTGCCACCACCACAGGTATCTTGTTTGGACAGTCGTAGACGGAGTCCTGGGTTTACTATACGCACGAACAAAGACTAAAGCGAATTTAAAACTCTAGATTCCTAACCAGCATCATAGCCAATACGATTTTCATCTAGAGTTGCAATGACTTCACCCATAAGTCTTTGCATTGTCTGAGTGTCGCCAGTAATTTCTTGGTGAAGATCTGTGACTTGTTGTTTTAATTTAGCTTTTTTGCTGGTATCATCTCCTGCACAATGGAATGATTCACCAATATTGCTAATCTGTGCAAGGCGCTCAGCTGAAGCGCTTTGGTCGGTTATTGTTTGCGTGCCACCGAGATCAACAAGTTTGATTTGCCCATCATTATTAATAAAATTGCCTGCAGACCAGTCTGTAAGTTCTTGACCTAGCATTTCATGCAAGAGAGCGGTTTTGACAATTTGCTCATAAACTTCTTTGGTGAGAGATTCAGGTTTTGCTACTGCTTGAGTTTCCAAGTTGTCACCTTCTACTGTGCTTTGTATTTCTAAGCCGGTTAGTAGTGAGAGTTTAGTGTCAATGCCTATTGCTTTGGCGAGATCTTCGACTCTATTTTTATAAATTCTATCTTCAATTTGACCCCTAGCCATTACTACTATTGAGTATTTGCAAGCCTCGTCAAAATAGCCAAACTCAAATCAACCCTCTCTTCAATAGAATCCAAACAAACAAACTCTTCTGCTGAGTGGATCTTGCCGCCGCGCACCCCAAGGGTATCGATATTGACTAAGCCATGTTCATAGAGATTATTACCATCACAGCAACCGCCGGTATCTTTTTTAGAAATGGGGATATTAAGCTCTTTGGCGCAGCTGGCAATTAAGTCATAAAGCTCTTCTAGTCTGGAGTCTGGGATTTTGGGTTTGCGATTGAATTTGCCGTGAAGTTCTAATTTGATATTTTCTGTTTGCTTAATTTTGTCGATGATTTTATTCAACTGATTTTCAACAGTGACCATGTCTTCGTTATTTTCTATTCTAATATTGATGCCGAGGCTCGCTAGGTCAGGAACTACATTCAAGGGGCCGCCACCCTCTATTTTGCCAAAGTTGATGATGATGGATTCAGAGTTGAGCTTGTTGGCTGCTTGAATGAAATCTGAAACAGCAAGGATCGCACTTGCCCCCTCGTTAAAAGCTCTACCAACATGAGCGGCTTTGCCGCGGGCAATTAGTTTGAAGTTGCCAGCTCCTTTGCGGCGATAGGCTATAGAACCATCTTCAAGACCGGGTTCATAAATTAATGCAAGGTCATTGTTTGACGCAAGGTCTTTGAATAAAGTCTGCGAACCTGGTGAACCAATCTCCTCGTCTGGGTTCAAGAATACTTGCCAAGCTATTTTGCCGGCATGTGCGCTTGCTTCAAATTCTTCAAGTGCCTGCATCATTACTACCAAGCCGCCTTTAAGATCAGCCACGCCAGGTCCGTTTAAAATATTGTCGTTAATCTCTTTGCAAGTCTGAAACTTGGAATCAATAGGAAAGACCGTGTCCATATGCCCCATCAGCAAAATTGGTTTTGCGCCAGCATTGGCATTAATTCGTTTGATACGAAGAGCCTTGCCCAGTGGGATTTTGAGTTCTTGACCATTGTCATCGACGCTGATTTGATCAGGAAGCTCGATTTCCTCGATTTGTATATTTTTAAATCGTTTTTGATACTCTGCTTGGATTTTCAGAGAGACCTGAGCGATGCCGTCTAAGTTATAAGAATGCGAGTTGATATTGGCTAGAGCCTTAATTAACTCAATTGCCTCTTGATAATGATTACTCTTGTCTTGTTTATTGCTCAATCCTTATATTGTACGGTATTTTTGCTAGAATATTGCCAATGAAACTTTCTTACAACTGGTTAAACGATTTTGTTGATTTGAGCGATATTAGCTTAGAGAAATTAGCCGAGGAGCTTACAATGTCAGCTTTTGAGGTTGAAGGAATTGAGACTACTGGTAATGCACTTGGCAATGACGTTGTTCTTGGGCAAATCAAGGAAATCATTAAGCACCCAGAGGCTGATAAATTACAAATCACCCAGACCCAAATTGGTTTTAATAATGATGGTACTGAGAATATTCAGCAAATAGTTTGCGGCGCATCCAATATTGCTGTTGGACAATTAGTGCCAGTGGCAACTGTCGGCTCCAAAGTGATTAATAGACATGATGGCACTGAGTTTCAAATCAAAAAATCTAAAATCAGAGGAGTTGAGAGTCTGGGTATGCTTTGTTCGCCTGATGAACTTGGACTTTCTGAAGCTGCTTTAACTAAGATTAAAGAAAAACAAGCTGACGGTATTTATATCCTAGAGACTACTGAAAAGATCGGTACGCCTATCGCCAAAGTATTAAATCAAAAACAAGACTATGTACTTGATGTTGGTGCAAGAAGCAATCGCGGGGATGCTCTCTCTGTCTACGGGCAGGCGCGTGAGATTGCTGCAATCTTTCGCAAGAACCTGTCTGTAAAGCTCCATTCACAAGCCTTGCATCTGGAAGCTTTTCAAACAGGTTCTGAAACATTAGAATTCGATACTTCAGTAAAATCCATCAAACCAGAAATTACCGACAGCAAGGACTGCCAGCTTTTTTATACTATCGCTATTGAAGGTATCGAGATTAAAGAGTCGCCGCAATGGCTGCAAGATCGGATCAGCGCGATGGGCATTAATCCAATTAATAATGTAGTTGATATTAGTAACTATGTTTTGCTTGAGCTTGGTCAGCCGATGCATTTCTATGATAGAGCTAAGATCGCCGGAGATAGCTTGACAGTAAGACGCGCGCAGGCAGGCGAGAAGATACTGACTCTCGATGAAAGCGAAGAAGAGTTGACTGAAATTAATTTGGTGATCGCTGACGGGAAGGGGCCAAGCTCTCTTGCTGGTGTTATGGGCGGTATGGACTCTTCTATTACTGATACAACCAAAGATATAGTGATTGAAGTTGCTGTCTTTGATCCAGCGACTGTGCGTAAAAGCTCAAGAGCTGCAGGGATTGAATCGGAATCTAAGCGCAGGTTTGAACGCGGTGTTGATAAGGCAATGAGCAAGACCGCTTTACTTAGGGCAGTAGATTTATTGAAAGAATTAGCGAGCCCGGTAGGAGCCCAGTTGAAGTTGGGTGAGATCTTAGTTGCTGGTTCTGAAGATATTTCTGAACAATCTGTAAGTCTGCGCACTACAGAAATTAAAAGACATCTTGGAATAGATATTGAGTCTAAACAAGCAATTGATTTACTCGATAGACTCGGTATTAAGTACCAAGGTGGCTCAGATTCCAAGCTCAAATTCTCTATTCCTAGTTTTAGGCAAATTGATATAACAAGAGAGGCTGACTTGATTGAAGAATTGGGTAGGCTTTATGGCTTTAGTAATATTCCGGCTCAAAAACCAGTATCCACTGTCGCTGTGCTGCAAGAACAAGACCAAAAACAAAAAACTATGGCGAGATTGCGTCAGGCTTTTGTTGCTGCGGGCTTTGCTGAAGCCTGCTTGAGTAGCTTGATTGGGGATAGTCTAACAGCCTTGGATGCAATTCCTGCACAGATTACCAAAGCCAAACGTGGTAACTCAATAGCAATGGATAATCCATTGTCACGCGAGCATTGTGTTTTAAGACAATCGATGTTGCCAGCTTTGATTCAAGCTGCTAGTAGAAATTATGCTTATGACAAGACTATAGATATTAAATTATTTGAGCTTGGCAAGATTTATCATTTCATTGGTGACGCTGGTAAAGCCACAGCTAATGACGCCAAGGAAGAAAACAAAGTCGGAGCTATCATGGTTAAGACTGAAGCAGACTGGACTCAAAGCAAGACTAAAACCTTGGCTGAGAATTTCTTTTATTTCAAAACTATAATTGAGAATCTTTATCCAAGAGCGAAGTTTCAGGCTATTGATGCTAACGCAGCAGTTGGGGATTTGCGGGCTGACTCCTTTGTGCATCCGGGAATTTCGGCAGTGGTGCTTCAAGACAACCGTTGTATTGGTTTGATTGCAAAATTGCATCCTAGCCTTGCCGCTGAGTGGGATTTACCTGATGAGACTTATATTTTAGAGTTGGATCATCCTAAATTGGCACAAGTCAAGTTTAAGCCTATTGCTTCAACACCAATTACAGAAAGAGATATAACGGTTGATAGTAATGACCAGACCAATTGTGAAGTGATTCAATCAATGATAGAGAAATCCAAGCTCAAGGATCTTAAGGGTATTAAGTTGTTGAGTCTTTACCGCAGAGCAGATGAAGAAACAGTATCCAAGAGTTCTACCTTTAGGCTTAAGTTTCAGTCAGAGACTGAGACTTTGAGTGGTGAAGAGATTGACCAAGAGATTGCAAAATTGAAAAGCAAGCTTGAAGCTGAATTGGGTGTTGCTTTTAGGGTTTAATCGTCTTTGGGTTTAATTCCCCGCAGCTTGCTGCGCAAAAGGGAAGGTTTTTGAATGAGGGAATTAAAACCAAGTAGACGATTAAAAAATAACAAAAGATTGCATCGGGGAGCTTCATTCTTGTCATCACAGACTTGTTGGTATCGTAAACTAGCAAAATCATCCTCGTATTTACAAAGCTCCTCTCCGATTCGGCGCAGCTGTTGTGGCAGCCCAAGAGCTAGACCCAATTGCATTTGTAACACACGGATGCCAAATCTCAGCTTCGGTGTTAAGATATGAACATGCCGCGTAATAAAGAAGTACGGTTTAGTTTCTTGGCTCAGGCTCTTTTGCTCACTGTTTTATTCACAGCGCCAATGCCTTTTTTATTGCAATTGACTAAAGCTATTCCACTAATAAGTTTGGTACTCGGTGAAGTTAGTTTGATCTTTTTGATTATTCTTGCGACTATGCCGAAGTCACAAATGCGTAAGATCACCAAGGTCGGAGCCTACTATCTTGGTTTTGTTGCTACGAGTTTTGCGCTTTTGAGTTTTGTGCCTTTTGATATTAGTCACAAACTCTTTGCTTTTAATGAAGCTAGTTTAGGAGTGCCTAGTTCCGTTACGGTAAATATACTTGGCATTATTGTCTTGAATCTCGTTGCCTCACTTGCTTTTGGCTTAGAGCTTAACCGTCATGGTGCGGCTGTACAAGTTGAAGCAGAATCAAGTACTGGTTCACTTTATGAACTCTATCTTGAGGATTATGAGCAAGGCAATAATAAAGAAGAAACCAAACTTGGAAATATCGAAAGAGCTTTATTGGAGAATTTGCATCCGGATATTACTAGTGCAATATGCGTTGACAACGATGGTAATAGTTTGACGAGTACTTTTTTTCAGTGGAATGGCATGCCACAAGAAACTTTGATTTCTGCTTTTACTGAACACAATAGTATAAGTAGAGAGATTAATGGTTCTTCTTTGTGTCAGCTATTGTTGAAGGATCATCACCATTGGTATATGGTTTCAAAATACCGTGGTAAGTATTTACTATTACAAGCTGCTAATACAAATACCTCGCCTTTGATGGATACTGGTTATAAGGTATTCAAAACTTGTGAAGCGGGTATAAAATAGACATATGATCAAGAAGTTTTTACAGTTAGTTTTAGATACAGGGGCTAGTGATTTACACATTTCTGCTGGTGAGCCGCCAATGCTTAGAATCAATGGTGTTTTACAGAGAACAGATTTTGCGATTTTTGATAAAGAACAAGTCAAAAAAGTTTGCTATAGCTTTCTTACTGAAAAACAAGCCAAGACACTTGATGAAACGAATGAGCTTGATCTTTCTCATGGTATCGATGGCATGGGTAGATTCAGGATCAATGTTTATAAAGATAGACTTGGTTATGCTGCTGCTTTCAGAATTATTACTGAAAATATCCCTTCACTTGAGCAGTTGGGTTTGCCGGCTACTACCAAAGATGTAGCGAAATTACCAAGAGGTTTAGTTTTGGTTACCGGACCTACTGGTTCTGGTAAATCAACTACACTTGCTGCAATTATGGACTGGATTAATACTCACAGAGCTGAGCATATTTTGACGATTGAAGATCCAATTGAGTTTGTCCACAAATCCAAGAAGAGTCTGATTAATCAAAGGGAAGTTGGAGCTGATACTTATAGTTTTAGTGCCGCTCTCAAGTCTGCTCTGCGTGAGGATCCTGATGTGATCTTGATTGGTGAGATGCGTGACCTTGAAACAATTTCACTTGCAGTTACTGCAGCTGAAACCGGTCACTTGGTTTTTGGTACTTTGCATACTAGCTCTGCTGCTACAACTATCGATAGATTGGTTGATGTATTCCCGCATGAACAGCAAGCACAAATCAGAATTCAATTAAGTGGTTCACTCAAGGCTGTGCTTTCACAAACCCTACTTCCCAAGAAAGACGGTAGCGGTAGATGTATGGCTATGGAGATCATGACAGTGACTCCTGCTATCTCCAACTTGATCCGTGAAGGTAAGACTTCACAGATCTATTCAGCGATTCAAACAGGCCGTAAAGAAGGTATGCAGACACTTGAGTCCTCACTAGCTGACCTTTACAAACAAGGGCTTGTCCGGATTGAAGACATTATCGCCAAAAGCTCCAAGGCTGATGAATTGCGTAATTTGCTTGGTTCTGATGTGATTACTCAAGAATTGCTTGCGGCTGGTTAGGTAAAAGCTCAATAATTTGAGGACAAGGTTTTTCTCTATTCATAAACATAGACGGAGCAGAAACAAAACGAATTTTCAAAAAAGCAATCTCGCAAAGCCAGCAGCTTCTTTGAAGCTGTGCTGTAGTCGCTTTGCTACAAAACCTTTTTTGAGAAATTGTTTTGTCCACGCTCCTTAATTCCTCAAATTATTGAGCTTTTACCTGGTTAGGGGAATCTTAATTTAAGATATTATATGTAAACTAGGGTTCTCCTTGTGTTTCCTGGTGATTCCAGGTATGGGGTTTTTGTGATACCCGGGGTGTGCTTTTGAGATTATCGATTTTTAATAGACTTGTAGCTTAGATGTCGGTAAAATAATAATCAATGGTTCTTCCTGGTCTGATTTTATTTACTCTTTATTTATTGCACATGATTTTTTATGCGCCGGGGAATTTGGTTGATTGGCAAATTCGTTTGTATATGATGCTTGGTTTATTGCGCATTGATAATTATCGCAAGGAAGCTGTCCAGCCTAATAGTCTTGATGTGCATATGGCTAGAGACTTTGCTAGACAAATGGCAGATGGAAGTTTTGAAACTTTTGAAGCGGATTTTATTACGCTTAGCCCAGGTGAGTTTGTACTCGCAACTACCGAAGAGTATTTTTATTTTCCGAGTTATATCCACGGAGTACTGCAAGGCAAAAGCTCTTGGGCAAGGCTTGGGCTCTATGTTGAGTCAGCTGGTTTGTTTGATAGTGGTTTTCAAGGAGAGGCTGTTGTTGAACTAACTAATCAAGGCAAGACACCTTTGGTGCTGCAATCGGGTAAAGCAATTGCACAAATGATTTTTGCTAAAAATCTTTTTGTTGCTAATCCTTACGGTAAGAAAAAACATGGTGCGAGTAATTATCAAGGACAACGCGGCGCTAAGCAAAGTGCACTTGATAGAGTTATTGCCAAGGACCGTAATAAGCAAGATGAGTTGAGCTTTGCAACTAAGGCCGAGCTTAACTAAATGTCCATCAAGCCCTTAACTGCATTTGCTTTGAGTCTTGGGCTTGGAGCTTCTAGTTTGGCGACTGCTGCTGATAAACCAACTATCGCTAAAGCCAAGCCTGAAGTCACTCAAGAAGAATTACATAGCCCGCTTGTTAGAAATGAGTCGAATCTTTTACAGACGAAAGTTGCTCAGCTAAGAAAACATGCCCCTTCTTTTAGTGCAAATGATTTGCGTGAAGAGCTAAACGACTTGGTTGATTTATTTAAAGAGCGTAGTTTGATTTCTAATGATGAAGCTCGAGATATCAAAGATCCTTTGATTCAGGAAACTACTGATGCAGACTTGCACGAACTTGCTGATAATTTATTTGTGACTTTTGCACATACTTTAAGTGAAGCGCTTAAAGAATACAAAGTCAAAATTGCAACTGAGCGTAGAGCAAGTCGAGCTGCTGAAGAGAAAGAGAAATTACTTTTGTTTCTTGGTTATTCTGAGCTTGTGAGCCCAGCTGAGCTTAAAAAACTTGCTAAGCAGACCTTAATAGAAATTCGAGGATACGAACGCAAAGCACAGCGACGTGACACTTTAATCAAAACAATCAAAACCCTTGATGATATTTTCGGTCTCTTTGATCCTGCGATGAAGGAGCGCTATGAACCGGAAGTGAGAGCTATCAAAAAGAAGAGCTTGAAAGACAAAGATATAAATGAAACTCTCGAGCGTTTAGAGTTTTTAAGATTTAAGATGCTTGCGGCATTGAAAGGGCATCAAGTTGCTTCAAATAGTTCTTCTGAAACTCATCGGTCTGGATATCTGGAGTCCAAAGGATCAAGGCAGATTCCCCGTCACTTTCATAATAGTTCTTACGTATCCCCTGTTGCTGAAAATCATAACGGGCATAGAGCTTTTGGGCAGCGGCGTTACTCAACCTAACCTCAAGGCTAATAGATTTGATTTTGGCAGCGATAGCATCAGCAATGAGCGCGATGATAATTGATTCAGCGATTTTTTGGCGACGATAATCTGGATCGGTACCAAGAGTCATGATGTGCATTTCATCGAGGACGTGCCAGGCGCCGCCGTAACCTAAGACCTCACTAGTGTCTACACCTGCTTCATCAAGTTTGGAAGCCACAAAGTAACTAGCATTGGGGTTAGCTAGCTCATTCGTAAAAATATTGCGGGTCCAATGCATTTCACCAAATACAATTGGATCAAGTTCTGCAACTCTGTCTACATCACTAAGATACATTTTGCGGATGCAGTAGCGAGGGTTGGTTGCAAGGGCTGCTTTGGCTTGACCTACAACTTTGTTCATTTAGCGTAACCTTTTGCATTGGATTGCTTCGCTGTCGCTCGCAATGACGTTTGATGACGCTTAATTTCTTCAAGCGGCTTCATCACAAAATCACGTTCTTGCATTCTTGGATGCGGCAATATCAATCTTTCTTCGTCCATCTCAAGATCACCAAAGCGAAGAATATCGATATCAAGTTGGCGCGATAATTTGCGGCCTCTTGAATTGCGATCTGGATCAATGTGCATTTCAAGGTCTAATACAAAATCAAGTAATTGAATTGGATTGAGACTAGTTTGGATTTCGATAACTGAATTAAGGAAGTCTTGAGGACCAGCACCCTCAATTGCTGGGTTGTCGTAATGACTCGATTGGGCAATTACTGAAATAGCAGTGTGATTATCAAGTAATTCGATTGCTCTATTAAGATGATCTGCTCTATCGCCAAGATTAGACCCTAAGCCAAGGTAGGCTGTAGTAAAATTGTTTTTGACATGATGTTGAATTTGGTCCAAAGTTTTAGCCCTGCGTTAGCAATTATAGCTTTTTTCTTTGGTAGTTTTGCCAATGTTTTGATTTATAGAGTGCCACTTGGCCATTCGATACTGGTGCCACGCTCACATTGTCCCAGTTGCGGTCATCAACTTCTTTGGTATGAAAACATTCCACTAGTAAGTTATGTTTTTCTCAAGGGTGCTTGTAGCCAATGCAAAACAATCATTCCAATCACTTATCCTATTGTTGAAGCGATAGTAGGGATGCTTGGTATTTTTATGCTTGAGCATGTTGCAAGTCTGCAAGAATATTTTTTCACTTTGATTTTGATTACCATCGCAGTTGCACTGGGCTTCATTGATGTCAAGCATCATCGCTTACCTCATGCTCTTACTTATACTGGAACTATTTTTGTAGTTTTGTATATTTCACTATTCTCTAGCCCCTTCTATGATTCGGTTCTAGCCTATACTAAGCTACCAGATACATTGGCTGAATTGCTGACAGGGATTGGTTACTATGGCTTAAGTATTTTTGTTATTGATGCTTTGACTCATACTGCTAATTTATTTTATTTCAAGGAAAAAGCTCTGCGTATTGCTAGTTCAGGAATTTGTTTTAGAAATGAATTTTTGCAGAAGCATGTCACTTGGATCTATCTGATTTTGATTGCGACTGAATTATTTTTGGCTTATCAATATCCATTGACTATCTTTTTCTGGTTCAATCTTGCACTCGGCTTGTCTTATTTGGTTAATGAAATTTGTATCGATTATGTTTTTGCAAATAAGGGCGCAGAAGAAACAGATGAACAGACTTTGACTGTTTTTGGTGGAGGCGATGCTAGTTTTCTTGCCTTGATGGCTTTAGCCTTGGGCCCGGTTATTGCGCTGATAGTTTTTATTGTGGCTTGCTATATTGCTTTGTTTCAAGTGATTCTTGGCAAGATAAAAGCCTTTTTTTCTAAGGAGCAAGTAAAGCCTGCATCAAAATATACCCCACTGGGAGGCGCATTGGCTTTTGCATTTATTGCTGCTATGATGATTTTGGAAACTCGTTTCTGATATGAGCAAAGATAACCTAATACTAGACTTCAGTGAAGAATATATAACTATGCAATGTCGCGGCATTGAGTTTAGTTCTGATATCAGTTGCGAATATTTTTGGAATAATACAGACGATGCAGTTGAGCACCTTAAATCAGAAATAAGTTCTAAGGGATTTATTAGTTCTGACTTGATTATCAGCTTCCCTATTACTTGTATTAATTATCAAATAGTTACTTTGCCTGACAATGTTTCTGACAAAGAGAAGTTGGTTTTTCTTGGTCTTGAGTTGAATCATAAACTCATTGGTAAGAGATTTGGTATTCGTAGACTTGATGTAACTTCTAGAGTTGAAGCAGAACAAGAGCTTTGTGATTATATTGTGTTGGCTCCAAAAGCAGAGGCATATGCCAAAGTCGCATTGTTGGCAAAAGCGCTTGAGCGCAATATTGCAATGATAGTGCCTAGTTTTACTTTGCTTGGTGCAGAGCGCCACAATGAACTTCGCGCTACGGCTTGGCTTGGTGATGATAGAACCGAGATTGTGATTTGGGGTAAAGACAACCCATTAGCTCTTGCTTATATTCCTAATACAGGAAATCAAATTGGTGATATTAATAGATTTATTGTTGAGTATTTTGATCATGTTGATGATTTAAGTCTTTCTATGGTTTATCTCTTTGGACCTAAGATGCGAGATGAATCTCTTGGTTTTGCTTTGAGTTATCCTCATGCGATTTTTGCTGATCCGGTTAAATATTTATCGCGTAATTTACACAAGGCTCCTGACCAGCTCAATATTGCCAATGTTACTAAGTTGCCTAAACCACCACTGGCATTGACTCCTCGTAATTTAACTTATCTTGGTTCTGCTCTTGCTGTTGCAATCCTGGTTTTCTTGACGGTGTTTACTCAAGCGGGCACTCTTCGCGAGAAAGGCAAGATAGCTGTACTAGAAAGAAAATCAAGTAGCTATCGTAAACAAATTACTACTTACAAAAGACTCGAACAAGAACAGGCTGAATTGAATGCAGAGAAAGATTTTTATATGGGAATCACCAAACGTAGAACTCCTTGGGCAACGATTCTTGCTGACTTGAGTGATTTGACTCCAGCTGAAATGTGGTACGAAAGAGTGAATGCCACCAAGAGTAAAATCTTAGTTCTCGGTAAAGCAAGAACGACAGAAGATGTTTCGGCTTTGTCAATCAACCTCAATAATAATTCGCACTACTTTCATGATGCTTTGATTATTGGTACTCGAGATTATGAAGATGAGTCTAACGCAAAATATAGTGAATTCCAACTTCAGGCTAAATTGAAGTCTCCGACTGGAATGTTTACTGAAGATAATAACTAAAAAGGTGTCAAGCCGAGGGTCTTTGCCTATGAATACTACGCTCCGACAATGATAGGATCTAGGCTTGTCCCTCTAGATTCTAATGATTGCCCCCCCACCAACAAGCGCTGCAACTAGCTATAAAGAGGCCGAGAACTTACTTGGTATTAAAGAACTTTCTGAAAAAGACAGGATTAGTTTTACCAGTTTGGTTGGCTGTTCTAGATCTAGAGTTGCCATTGCCTCTTGTCCTCGCGATAAAGATGCTAGTTATAGAGACAATATCAAATTGCATCAAATTGAACTGACTGGTGCTAATCAATGTGACACCATCAAAATCATTTTAGATATTTTTCAAGCGCTGTCAGCCAAGGGACTTGAGATTGCCAATTTTAATTTCCCTGGTTTTGCTGTGCAAGAAGATCCGGAGAAGGCTGAAGCTATTCTTCAAGCTGAAATCCCAAACCCTAGTCCAGGTTTGTATGCTGTTTCTAATGTTGACTTGACTGATATTGATGGTAGTACGCCGCTGCATGCTAGTTCTAATCATTTGATTGATTTGCCGCAACAATTACATCAGCGAAGTCAAGATCGCCGGCTTGTATTTATCGATTCTTATAATCCTCCTTCCATGCCCTTTACACTTGGTGAAGGTAAAAATTTGACAGTTCATGTTTGTAATAATTCTGTACGTACAATGCTTGGAGCTTTGTGTTCAGCTCATGATCAAACAATCCAAGAAATGGTTCGACAGGACAAGATTACTAGTGTTGGAGGATTCATTAATGGAACTGAGTTTGGATTTGGTTTAGGACGGAATTATAATCCAAGAGCAGTTAGTTTTAATGAAGTTGTTAATGATGAACTTGGTTACCAAGCGCTTCCTGATTCCTTGGTTGGACCACTTGATAGACTAGATGGAGAGACAAAGCCAGTGAAGGCTGAGCAGTGCTTTGCTGGTGGTCAAGAAGGGGCAACTGATTTCGCAAGGCTCAAAGGTATTCGTCGCGAAATTGCAATTTTGTATAATGCGCTTTATTCTAAAATCAATCAGCCCCAAGAGCTAGATGCTTATTTGCAGAAGCTTGCGATTTATTATAATGATGCAGCTAAAAAATACAAACTAGATGCACAGATTACGATAGAAGATATTAAAGCAAGTCAATTCTATAGGGCTTTTAAATCAGGACTTACAGCTGCAGAATTTGTGATTCCTACTAATCAACAAGTAGTTAGTTTTGCTAGTGCTGACGGTGAGGGAGTCGACAAATTTGCGCATATGCTGATCCTTAATCTATTTGCTAGGCAAGGTGAGTTTATTACAAGAACATACAAAGATGAGATTCCAAAGATGAAAATATTGGCAATTGCAGGTAATCATGTAGTTGATAGCTTGGATAGATTAAAGTCAGTGAGAGAAGCCTTTATGAGACCATTTCTGGCAATAAATCCTGAGCTTCATCTCTTTTTGCATGCCTTACACGGTTCAGCAGGACTTGAAAATACGGCTGTCGATATACTGAGGCTGTCTGCTGGATTGGTTCCGAGTAGAGAAAAGCCTGTGCCGGTTCAAATTCGTGATAGTAATCAGGCGGGTATTATAGGACGATCTTGGGCTTGGTTTAAGTCTCTTTTCGGTGGTTAATTAGCTCAACAAGTATCATCGAGGCTTGTTGAGCTAAAAGACAATCAGAATAAAACATTAATATATATATGACTTATTGTTTCTAGCTTCCATAAAGACCTAGAATAGATAGATATAGACGTCATCTAGCGCTCTGCGCGCTCGAATAAACGTTAGATCTAAAGGATAAGAAAATGGCACGTAAAATTAAGTACGAAGATTATAGAAATATCGGTATTGCTGCGCATATTGATGCTGGTAAAACTACTACAACTGAGAGAGTTTTATTCTTCTCAGGCAAGATTCACAAAATTGGTGAAGTTCATGAAGGTACTTCCGTTACTGACTGGATGGATCAAGAGAAAGAGCGTGGTATTACAATTACTGCTGCTGCAATTTCTACAGGGTGGAAAGGCAAATACATTAACTTGATCGACACTCCGGGTCACGTTGACTTTACGATTGAAGTAGAGCGTTCAATGCGTGTATTAGATGGTGTGATCATTTGTTTATGCTCAGTTGGTGGTGTTCAACCGCAAACTAAAACTGTTTGGAGACAAGCTGATAGATATAAAGTTCCACGTATTGTTTTTGTAAACAAAATGGATAGACAAGGTGCTGATTTCTTTAGCGTTGTAAACCAATTGCAGAAAGACGTTCGTGTCAATGCTAGACCTTTGCAGTATCCTATTGGTGCTGAGGATCAATTCACGGGTGTTGCTGATTTGCTTGAGAAGAAAACATATATCCATAAGGATGAGATTGGATCTGATATTGAAATCACTGATGGTTTCCCTGCTGATATCGCGGATGAATGTGCAGTATTGAGAACTGAATTAGTTGAATCAATTGCAGAAAATGACGACGATATGATGAATAAATACCTTGAAGAAGGTGAAGATGCGTTTACTGTTGAAGAGCTTAAAGATGGACTTCATAATGCAGTTGCTAAATTGCAAGTGATTCCTGTTCTTTGTGGTTCGGCTTTCAAAAACAAAGGTGTTCAAAAATTACTTGACGCTGTTGTTGATTACCTTCCTAATCCTCTTGAAGTAGAAGCGATCAAAGGTTTAGATTTGAATGATAATGAAATTGTTCGTGAGTGTGATGATGAGAAGCCAATGGCTGCACTTGCATTTAAAGTAATGACTGACCCATTTGTAGGTCGTCTTACTTTTATTAGAATGTATTCTGGTGTTATTGAGTCAGGTTCTTACGTTTACAACGCTACTCGTGGCAATAAAGAACGTGTTTCACGTTTGATCAAGCTTCAGTCTGATGATAGAGAAGAGATTCCTGAGATTCGCGCTGGAGATATTTGTGCGGTTGTTGGATTTAAAGATACAACGACTGGAGATACTATCTGTGCTGAGAAAAACCAAGTGATTCTTGAGTCACTTCATATCCCAGAACCGGTTATTTCAGTTGCAATTGAACCAGCTACAAAAGTAGACCAAGAAAAACTTTCTTCAGGGCTACATAAGTTAGCTGAAGAGGATCCTACATTCAGAGTTAAGGTTGATCATGAAACAGGTCAAACAATTATTTCTGGTATGGGTGAGCTTCACTTAGAAATTTTGGTAGATAGACTCAAGCGTGAATTCCAAGTTGAAGCTACTGTTGGTAAGCCGCAAGTTGCATACAGAGAGAGCATTCGCAAGCCAGCTACTGTTGATATGAAATACGCTAAACAGTCTGGTGGTCGTGGTCAATATGGTCATGTTGTTATTGATTTTGAACCAGCTCCAATTGGTAAGCAAGAAGATGGCGAAGAGTATCCGCCACTTATATTTATCAACAAGATTGTTGGTGGTATTATTCCAAAAGAATATATCCCAGCAGTTGAGAAAGGTATTAAAGAAGCTATGGCTGGTGGTGTACTTGCTGGTTATGAAGTGCTTGGTATTCAAGCGACACTTAAGCATGGTTCTTACCATGATGTTGACTCGAATGAGATGGCATTTGGTATCGCTGGATCTATGGCGCTTAAAGAAGGTGTTGCCAAGGCAAGTCCTGCAATTCTTGAACCTGTGATGAAAGTAGACATCGAAGTGCCTGAAGAATTTATGGGTGATGTTATTGGTGATATCTCTGCTAGACGTGGACGTATTGATAAGATGGAAACAGACAAAGGACTTTCACAAGTTGCTACTGTAGTACCTCTTGCAAATATGTTTGGTTATGCTACTGATATTCGTAACAAAACTAAAGGACAAGGTACATTTACTATGGAGTTCTTGGCTTACGAAGAAGTTCCTGCTAATGTGGCTGAAGAAATTAAGACTGGAAAGCAGAAGGCTACTGCGTAGCAGTAGACCCTACTTTTCGCTGCTTGCGTCCCTACGGGACTGGTTGTGTCAGCATGCTGCTGACTGGTTGCGGTCACTTCGTTCCCTGCCTCTTCTACCACAGTCTATAATGCTTCCTTCGTCTTTATACGAAAGAAGCAGCGAAGCGCAACCAGGCATCTTTGATGCCGCAACCAGTGAACGATAGTGAACGCAACCGGCTTGCGAAGCAAGCTCATTAAGCTATAATATGCAAGTGCCCACCGTCCTAGTAATCGACAACTACGATTCATTCGTTTACAACCTAGTTCAGTACTTTGCTGAGCTTGGTGCTGACACTGTCGTTTGGCGTAATGATGATTGTACGCTTGATCAAGTCAAAGCGAAAGTACAAGAGCTTAACCCGAGTCATATACTTATTTCGCCTGGTCCTGGTAAACCAAATGACTCTGGAATTAGTCTTGAGATTATCAGGGAGTTCAAAGGCAAGATTCCTATCTTGGGAGTTTGTCTTGGTATGCAAGCCATGGGCGAATTGCATGGAGCCAAAGTGGTTCATGCGCCAGAGTTGATGCATGGCAAGACTAGTGAAATAAGTCATATGGGTAGCCATGCGATATTTAAAGATATTCCAAAGACCTTTATTGCAACTCGTTATCATTCACTTGTAGTTGATAGAGCTAGTCTAGATTCAGCCCCTGAACTAATATTAGAGGCAGAGACTGCTGACAAAACGGTAATGGCATTAAGTCATAGAGACTATCCAAGTTTGATTGGGGTGCAATATCATCCGGAGTCTATACTTTCTGAGTTTGGGCATAAGCTACTCAGTAATTTTCTTGACATTGCTTAAGTTTGATTATCTAGTTTCTCTTTGAGGTGTCCACATGTTACTCTTCAAGATTCTATCGAGACATTCAATTAGGGGATTTTTAGGATCTTGTGTCGATTCGAAAATTCTATATGCGAGTTCTCCTGAAAAGTCACATAGCGCTTCAATAGTGTCATAGAGTTTAGGTGGATCAGGGTCAAAAAGATCCCCTTTCTTAACTTTTGCTAGCACTTCTACCCACTGTTCTTTATTTAATTTAGCCATACTTATACTCCTATTTTAGTTCAATTAGTTGTTTAGTATACGGGGGGATAGCCAGTAAAGGAACTGAGCCCCGTAATAACGACCACAAACAGGCAGCTTTGCTGCCGCAACCAGTGAACGGATAGTGAACGCAACCAGTATTAGAGCTAAGCTATAATACCCATTACATGCTTGTCCTTGGTGTAAATACAGGTACCTCCGTTGATGGAGTTGACTTTAGCTTAGTTGATTGGGATCTTAATGATCTCAAGAACTACAGTATTGTCAAAGAACAGAGTTATCAATTTGATCCACAGGTAAAACATGATGTTGAGATATTGATTGGTAAGCAAAGAGGCATACTTGAAGATATTTCTAATCTCAATTTTCTGTATAGTCAATTTATTGCAGCCTTGGTTCGTGAGTTTCAAAAAGACCTGACTGGAAAAATAGAGCTGATTGGAATACATGGACAAACTATTTTTCATGGAGCCAAGAGCACCTTTCAATTGGGCAATCCTAGTATCGTTGCTGAACTTACTGGTATAAGTACAGTTGCTGATTTCCGGTCTGCTGATATTGCAGCTGGTGGTTGCGGAGCGCCATTAACAAGCTATCTTGATCATGTGCTAATTCGCTCAGAGACAGAGTCTCGTGGGACTCTCAACCTTGGAGGTATTGCTAATATCAGCGTGATGCAAGTTGGTAAAGATATCATTGCTTATGATACAGGTCCGGCGAATACATTAATTGATTTACTCAGTAGAAAACTATTTCATGTGGATTTTGACAAGGATGGCAAGATTGCAGCCGGCGGCAAAGTCGATGAGAGATTTGTTGATAAATTAATTTCTAAAACAGCATACTTCGCTCAAGCTGCGCCTAAATCTACTGGGCGTGAATTATTTGATGAGAAGTATGCAGATAAATTTCTTGATCTTGGTAACAAAGACAATATCTTGGCAACTGTGACTTACTTTACTGCCAAGACAATTAGTAATGAGTTGCAAAAATATAATTTAAAGAAGGTATATATTTCTGGTGGCGGAATGCGCAATAAATCCATCATGGACAACTTGAAAAAATTGAACCCAGTCCTAGAATTCTTGTCTCATCGTGAATTTAACATTAATTGTCAATACAAAGAAGCGATATTGTTCTCCTTGCTAGCCTTTACCTGTTATCATAAGATACCGAACAACCTTCCTAGTTCAACCGGTGCAAGACGTGCCACGATTCTAGGGGTTTTAGCGCAGAGATAAACATATGACAACAGAAACTAAGAACTCACTTACCAAAATCGTAGCGACACTGGGACCATCTAGTGATAATGAAGCTACTATCCGCAACATGATCGAAGCTGGCATGAGCGTTGCTCGTATCAATTGTTCTCATGGAGATTGGAAAGATCGCAAAGACAGAATCGAACTTATTAGACGACTTTCTATTGAATACAAAAGACCAATCGGGATATTGGTTGACCTGCAAGGTCCCAAAATCAGAACAGGTACTTTGCCAGAGGGTGGAATTGAAATTATTATTAATGAGACTATCGTATTGACTGTCGATGAGTCAGCAGCAGATTATAATGCTAGCCCTCGCAAAGTTTTTATTCGTAACTATCCAGAATTACCTACTGAGGTGACTCCAGGACAGAGAATTCTTTTGGATGATGGTCTTTTGAGATTAGAAGTTGTTTCTATTCAGGACAAAGATGTAATCACTAGAGTGGTAGTAGGTGGAATGCTTAAATCCAACAAAGGTGTTAACTTGCCAGAATCCAAGCAATTGGGGCTTGTTGCAATCACTGTCAAGGATAGAGAAGATATTATCGAGGCTGTTAAAGTGGGTGCTGATTTTATCGCACTATCTTTTGTGAGACAAGCGGCAGATATTATTGAGCTGAAACAATTAGTGGATGCACAGAGACCAGCATGTCCAATCAAGCTGATTGCCAAGATTGAAAAACCTCAGGCAATGGAGCACCTTGATGAAATTCTTCAAGAGGTAGATGGAGTTATGGTTGCTAGAGGAGATCTTGGGGTTGAATTAGAGCCCGAGAAAGTGCCTTTGCTCCAAAAGAAAATTATTCGTGATGCCAACCTTAGTGGCAAGTTTGTGATTACTGCAACTCAAATGATGGAATCGATGATCAATAGTCCATTCCCGACAAGAGCGGAAGTGAGTGACGTTGCCAATGCTATTTTGGATGGTACTGATGCTGTGATGCTTTCTGGTGAAACTGCAGCTGGTTCTTACCCAGTAGAGGCTGTTAACTATATGCGTAAGGTTGCTCTTGAAGTTGAGGCTGGTAGCGTAATCTCAGTCCCTCAAAGGGATATACACGAAGGTAATTTTACTGAAGATGAGGTTAATTATATTGCGATTGCTCAATCGATTAACAACTTTGCTAAGATCGTCCATATCAAAAATATAGTGGCGTTTTCTTGTTCTGGTAGAAGTATTCAGCGTATTTCGAAATTGAGACCCAAGGCTAATTTGATTGCTGCTACAACTTACGAGCATAGTTATAGATACCTCTCCATTATTTGGGGAGTTACTCCAATTTATTTTGATAGAGTTCAAAGAACAACTCAAACAATAATGAATATTGAAGATCATTTGATTAAAGAAGGCTTTATTGAAAAGGGTGAGACTATAGTTATTACTGGCGGTATTCCAATTGCTGCAAGAAGTACAGCCAACTTCATTAAAGTACACAAGTGTGACGGCTCCATGAAAGAACAAATTAAGACACAGGAAGAAAGATTTAAAGATAATCTTGGACCTAGTCTTGTGAATTCTTAGGCTTCCTATTTACCAATGATCCATGCTTTTACTCCCAAGCTTGTATCAAGACTGCTTTCTGTAGCATAGTCATTCCAGTTATTGTCATCATAAATATCTATAGCTTTGCTTTGTGTTTGGGTAGTTTGAGGTTTTGGTTTTTGGACTATGATTTGCTGATGGATTTTTTGGGGATTGGCAAAGACTCCTGTGAGCTTCGCCGATCTTGGGTAGTTGATTTGAGAATTGCGCTGCTGGCTTTGAGGACTTGCCTTGAAAGCAGTTTGCTCTTGCATAAAAACAAATTTGTAATCAAGTAAGGCTTTTTTCTTGGCTGTTTTGCGTTTGATTACTATGGTGTTTTGATTGGCTGATATCGGATTGATCAAGCCGATGAGTATGACTAGGCATCCTGCAAAACGAAGTTTTGCTAGTGATGTCGACACAAAAAAGGTCGGAACGGTGCAAAGCACTAGTTCCGTTAGTGAAGATAAATGGGACTTTCGCAGGAATTTTATTAAGATGATGAGCATTGTTTTCTCCTTTAGAAAATTAGGTCGATAGCTTTCTTGGCGATGTTTTGTACTAGTGGGCTGGTCATACGATAATTCATATAGTCGTAGTCAATTTTTTTTGCTTGTACTCGTTTATTGACAGGGACTGGATAGGAGTTGAAGTAAGGTGGATAATGTGGGGCTTGTGCCTTGAATTTTGATGGTTCAACTATGCGTTTTGGTTTTGCTGGATTTTGGAAAGCGTGTGCTTGTTTTTTATCACTGTTTACAATCTCCATAGCCTGCGCATTAGCAATCTGCCAGCTGGTGATCTCATCTTGCAAATGGCTTAGCCTGACTGGAATCGGTCCCTTTTGTTTGTCACCAAAGATAGCAGTTTCTAGTCTTTCGAGCCGTTTGCCAGGGTTCTCTAGTTTGAAATCTCTTCCCGGATAAATCAAGAATTCTAATTGGTCCAAGAAAGGATAGCCCTTGATTTTGGGAGCTAGCACTCTTGCTTGCGGGTGTTGATTGTAGCTGCGACCTAGCTGCACACCGGGATCTGTCATTGGATTGATGATGATTGGTTTTAATTGTTGCTCCAGTAATTTACTGCTGCCGTTATAAGCGCAGACTGCTGGCTGAACTAAAATCAATAAAAGAATTATGATCATTGTTTTCTCCTGTTATTTCTATGCTGAATTTATATACTCCGGTTCTAGTTGGCACGACAATATCAGTTGTACCTGTTTGATCTTTGCTGACTAAAGCAAAGACTTTGAGGAAATCTGTCTCGTAGTAGTCTTTGATATTGTTATAAGAGACAAGCTCTGGGTTTGCTGCAAGTATATATTGATTGATATGAGAATCTAGTTTGACAATAGTGGATCTAGATTTGCTTAGTGTGAACTTTTTAGTGATAATCCGAGAACGGCTTCGTTGCCCGAGCATAAGATCCTTCCCCTGACCGGGATTGAGTTTGAGGTGGATTTGATAAATGCCTGCTTGGGTATCTACTGTAAGATCAGTCTCTCCTGTTTTGCTGAGTCCTTGAATAGCAATGATGCTCTTAGCTTCATCATCGTCAAGTCCGGAAATTGAATAAACCCTGGCTTTGCTTTTATCAACGACTAAGGGCTCAGAATTGATTAGTGAACCAAAATCAATTAGGCTAAATCTGCCATAGCCAAGTTCAAGCGGGATGCTATTGGCTTTTACTTGATTCACGAAGAGTATAAATATAATTAGTATCAATCTCATTGCCTGCCACCTTTGATTAGTGATTCGATTTGTGTGACTACTTCTTGCCCGCAAGCGAGCTGGAGTCTCTCTGCGGCTCTGATACTGAGTTTGCGGGCTTTGTTATCAAGTTGATAGCGCTTTTGATAGTAGTTAGCAAAGTCTTCATAGTCAGTTTTGATTTGGCTTTTGCGTTCATCAAGGTACTCATTTGCTATTTCTTTTGCTCGTAAGCGAAATGAATTTTGACTATCTTTTTGTGCCTTGGCAAGTTGAGGATCTGTTTTGCTAGCAGCTTCTAACAAGAGTGCAAGTGCTTGTTGATCTCTGAATTCTAATTCAGTACTAGTGAATTCCCTTATTAATGATTTATAGGAAGGAAGTTCGACCAATATTGCTGAGCCGAGTGGGGCTTTTGCTTTGTGAATAGTTTTCTTTATCTGGCGTCTTGGTTTTGCTTTGACTTGTTTGACTGGCTTAGTAATTGGTTTTGAGAAGCTTCGTAGTGAAGCAGCTTGAACCAGGCTTGATGACAAGGTAAAGCAACTAAGCAAGAGGCTTAGTTTGTATATGGTTTGCATTTATTAGCTTCATTTAACTAGACCGTCCAGGAATACAATTCTCAAGACGTATTTGAGACTATTTCTTGGTCGTGTTTGTGGGTCTTCTTCAGACAAGAAGATCATCCTGCCAAACATAAATAGTGCAATAAGTATTCCAGTGAATCCAATAATGTCATTTTGATATTCAGACATAAATTTTAGTAATATATCGCTCATCTCTTAGAACCATTATAGCGTAGCTATGAAAAAGTAAAAAAATGGCAACTCCTAATAAAACTGTTTCAAAAAATAAATTCCACGGATTAAAAGCTTGACCATCTGCTAAAAAATGTAGTGTATCCCAGCAAAAGGGTGTAGCTAGTACGAAGCTACTATATTTTGTATATTCAGCTTTGAATTTATCAGAATCAGCATAGTTGATTTTGTGTTTCGACCTCATGTTTCAATGATACCGAAGCTGCTTGTTAAACGAAAGGGGTCATTTAACCCCTGGCTTCAAGACCGAAAGTCTAGATATATCAACAGTTTCACCTCAGTTTCTAAAAAATTAGCTAAAGAATTCAATTTAAGGGGGTCATTTAACCCCTGATCCAGTACAATACTGAGTGGACGGGTGCCAGAGCGGTTTATCGGAGCAGTCTTGAAAACTGTCGTAGTGAAAGCTACCGAGGGTTCGAATCCCTCCCCGTCCGCCATTTTTTTCTCAACTCACACTCAAAGGCAGAAGCCGCCTCGGCAGACTTCGCCGGTCTCAGAAATCCGAGCTTCGCTTCCCCTTTGGCTTTTCAGATCTTTTTTGCTCGTAGTCGTCTGTGGGCTGGTGAAGTTCCTAAGCCCAAAGACACTTTCACTAAAAAAACAAAACGGTTTAAGCAGTTTTATTTTGTACTCACGATCTTTAAGAATCGGGTTCGAGCCAACTTTTTTCAAAATCTTGCCCATTTGCACAAAATCTTTTTTGACTATGCTGTGATGCGCTTGATTGCTAATCTTGAGAGAAGCGACTAGTGGTTCGAGCCAATCGCTACCCTTGACTTTAATTTCACCAATTCTGGATTCAAGATCTTGGGATTTGCTGACTATGATATTTTTCTTGCTTTTGTATTCATTGGAATCAATAGCGCCATCTATATGTATATCAAGTAGTCTTTCTAATCTCTCACGATTTGTATCTAGTTCTGTCTGCACTGTGGCAATTTGAGAATCAATATCTCCTTGTTCCTCCTTATGCCAAGAGTTAATCTCATCCAGGCACCATTGATACCAATAATCATCTATTGCCACATCTGCTAATAGATTTTCAATTTGTGGAGCTAAGTCCCTTTCGCTAATAGCTGGCTCCTTGCAGGTACAGGCTTTTGATTTACGAGTGCATTTGTAGTATCTAAACTCAAGTCCAGATTTCTTACGGTGATAGTCTTGCACGATGGTATAGCCGCAATTACCGCATTTGCCTAGATCTTGAAACCAGAATCCTTTACCTTTTCTTTTCTCCTCACGCCAATCTACTTTCCTGGATTCACACTCAAGTCGAGATTGGACTTTATTAAAAAGCCCTTGGTTAATCATCGCAGGGTGTGATCCTGGGTGCAGTTCTCCTTTAAGCCTAAAGACTCCGGTATAAAAAGGATTAGATAGCATTCTTCTTATGGTGTTTAAACTAATAGGTCTACCAGTGCGAGTTCTTACTCCTCCTTCAAACAACTTCGCTCTAATCTCAAAGAAGCGAAGCTCACCTGCTGCATATTTATGAAATAAACCACGCACTAAATCAAAAGACTTAGGATCAGCCTCTATATTTTTCTTCTTGAGATTGTTAACATAGCCAATCGGTGCTGGTCCAGGAAATTCTCCGCGTCTAATTTTTTCACGGATTCCTCGTTTAACATTTTGAGACAAGTTATCAACATATAGTTTTCCAAAATTAAACGCCAAGGATAAATTAAATATCCCTTGTGGTCCAGATTCAAAATAGAAGCTTGGGAATTTAAGATCTTTTACAACTCCTCTATCAAGCAAGTCAACAATCAAAGCTCCCTCTGGTGCGTTTCTACTAATTCTATCTGGAGCCCAACTTAAAATCCCACCTGCTTGCCCAGCCTGAATCAATCCAAGCATCTCATCAAACACAGGTCTATTGTTTGGCTTGCGAGCTGATTTACTCTCAGTGAAAACATCAACTACGAACAATCCATGTTTCTTAGCATAATCCCTAAGCTCTTGTAATTGAGACTCAATAGACAAAGCTTGACGTTCCTCTTCCTCAGAACTCTTACGGCAGTATATAAAGTATTTCATAGATATAATTCTAAAAAATCTCAGCCAATTTGGCCAGTTAAATCTATATCATCTACGATTGTTCTATGTTAATACTAACCAGCAGGACAATCAGTGCCAGGACAAGGTTCTCTACTTGGCCTTTCTTGTGGTTGTTTTGGTCGTGATGGCAATGGTGCTGGCTGAGGAGGAGGGGCTGCCGGTGGCTGCTCCTTTGGTTTTGGCTTCGTTGTAGGTGGGGTACTGGGTGCTGCTGTTGTTAATCTCATATCTTCTCCTTTTTATACTATTTGATTCCTGTTATAAAACCTCAAGGCTTTGGTTAGTAATTCATCATGGATTCTTGAATAAACCTCAGAGCCCCAAGTTGTTTTAATTGCTGCTGACCAATCTTCTCTCAATGTATCATCCGCAGGAGGATCAGGTAAAGTTTGTACCGTCACATCACCAGTCTCCATATCTCTAATACTTAGTTCAACCCCATCCGTCCCCGCAGGATCTAGCTTAATAGTCCAATTTCTCTCATCACTAATTCGAAAAGGATCTGCATCAATTAAAACAGGAGTACCAGCTTTAGAGTCTGAGTTCAAATACCACTCTCGCCAATTATAGACTTCATTAAGCATAAAGTCTGTTTGATTGAAGTTTGGAGCTAACTCTGGCCTGATATTGAAAGTCCCATTAGTCAAGTGCTTATTATGATCCTGAAACCCTCTATCTAATAGAGACAGCACCAACTGCAATTTCCTCCAAATAGATTTGTATGCCATGACGGCTTGATAAACATCTTGATGACTGTTATTGCAATTACCAAAACCACCACGCAAAGTATCAGCGGTACATAAATTATAGACATCAGGATCCTTCATTAGTGAATGAGCATCAAGACCAGCAGTTAAAATATCTGATTTTGATACATCGTGACCAGAGTAATTTCTTAGTTCAACTTTACTAGCATTGATTTTGTCTTTAATTTTTTTGCTTGGTACCATTAGGATTACTGTATTAGTTGGATTATCGAAGTGATCATTATAAAAAATTGGAGAATAATCTTGAACTTGTCCAGCGCTATCTTGGAGTGTGACTGATGAGTTTGACATAATGACACCACCACGCATAATGCTTATTTCGGTTGCTTCCAAATCGTCAAAATTGTTAGAAGCAATTCCAACGGTATCTAAATATCCACTTGGTATACTTTCAAGGATTTGTTTTTGTATCTCAGGAACTCGTAGATTGTCAAAGTGCCAAGCAATACCTGGAAACTCTAAATCTAAGTGTTTTTCTTTAGAACAATTAAGACGATATGAATCACTTTCACTATGTGCAAGATGTCTTAAATTACGCTCTAACAAAGAAACTAGTGGTTTTTCAATTCCTCTGATTGGTCTTGCAGCCTGGGTCAATGCTTCAAAGCCATGGAAAATATCTAAACCAAAATCATAGACTTCACCAATTTGATGAGGAAAGTGTATTGGACTACCAGCAGGGTAATTAGCAATTGAATGAGAGATAGTTGGTAGGACTGTATCTCTTTCATTTATCAGCCCTCTTCGATTAAGTTCTTCAAAAGCAAGGGTAGATAAATCATTTACTGCCTTTGTAAATTCTCCTTGGTTGGAATATAGATTTTTACTGAGAGCTTTTTTGAAATTCCTTAGGGCTATATTAACTGATGGCAAAGTGTTTTCAACTTGAACTAAAGCGACAAAGTCGTTAGTGTAGTCATCAGGATAGAATCCGTGTTGTTTGCAAGCCGCCAGACCTTGTTCATATATTGCTAACTGTTCGTCGGAAGGATTTTTTTGAACTAAAGCGACAAAGGCGTTAGTGTAGTGATAAGTATTAAATCCGTGTTGTTTGCA
>JABHOV010000081.1 GCA_018695135.1 Candidatus Melainabacteria bacterium
AGCTGCCGCTGATAAAGCTGCCGCTGATAAAGCCGCTGCCGACAAAGCCGCTGCCGATAAAGCCGCCGCAGACAAAGCCGCCGCAGACAAAGCTGCCGCCGATAAAGCTACCGCCGATAAAGCTGCCGCTGATAAAGCAGCCGCTGATAAAGCTGCTGCCGATAAAGCCGCTGCTGATAAAGCTGCCGCCAAAAAACCTACCTCGAAATTATTTAGAAACCCAATCAAGTCAGACGAAACAGTACTAGGAGAAATAATTATATCTAAAAGAACTAAGCAATCAATACCACTTCAGCAAGATACCAATCAAGAGATTATTGAAAATATTTTTAATCTAGTTGACAGTAACAATAACGATATTTTAGAAAAAGAAGAACTTATGTATTCTTATATAGAGAGTTTTCTTGCAAGAAAGAATCAAAACCTTGTTTATGATTTAAATGAAGACGGTATAGTCGATGCTAAAGATAGTCTCACAATGTATAGGCTTTATTCTAGTCTGATACCAGGATTACGTTTACAGTTTGAAATTGTTGAATAGCCTAATTTACGAAAATAGGCTTATTGTTCTCAGACTAGCTAAACAAAATCTCTATTATAAATTTCGACAGTAACTTGTCAGACGCATTAACTCTGTTATCTCGTTGAAATCATATGCTGAGTGTTTCTCTTTAGTAATTTTGCCTACCTTTACTTACTTGGGAGCATGCATCCTATTTATTTGATTAAAGCACTTGATTTAATTAGAGCAAGGGTTTAAGATAAAGACTTGTCAATAAGACCTGTCTATTTCAAGATTCCCGCTCGAACTGTTGTTTTACCAAGGCCAGTTAACAATAGACTTGGTCGCTTTGAGCTTAACAAGTCTAAGAATCATATTACTGAGACGACTAGTAGAATCGGTAGTCGTATACCAAATATATTTCGCAAGCAATCTAACCCCAAAGATCCTTTTAGAACTTTATTAACTAACTTAAAATCCCAGGATTATTACAAAGCATTGTCCGCTGTACCAGAAGCACAACAAGCAGTTCTTGATTGGTTTGTTGATCTCATTAATCATGAGGATAATCTCACTCGTAGAATTGATCTTGATTTTACTTATAAGGAAACTCAGGTGCATACCAGTATTAGTCCCTTTGAATGGTTTAATTTATTAATTAGCAATGTTCATAGTTCTGTGCAAAAGCTGCAGCTACATGGATTGAAATCCTTAGATCAAAAAAAGAAATCTCAAATTGATGAACAAGATCTTCGATATACTCGTGGTAATTTTTTTGAACAACGTTTTGATTTAGTTGCTTCTATACTTAAGCCACTTGGATTAATTGAGAAACTGGAATCCTTTAATAAAAGCCATTGGCAAGATAGAGCTGGTGTTGATAAGTTCCTTCATTTTAAAGTTGATGACAGGATTTATGGTTTACCAATCCAGCTCAAGCCCACCGTTGAAGCGGCAAAATCTTTTTTTAGAAAAATCATTAGCACAACAATTAAACAGTCAGATACGACACAAAGATCCTTAAGCCGCCACAAAATTGACGAATATATTTTATGGCAAAATCTTTGTTGTATTAATTCTAAGCCCAAGAGTCCGTTTACTGGTGATGAGCCAGAGATCTTGGCAAAACGCAAAAATATTTTGCGTTTGCCCATGCAAGAGTTTTCTATTGAGTATTTAATCAAGTTTTTTTCTGCTTTAGTCAATCTTGATTCATCTATCTGCTCTGACTTGAAATTGCGTGATAGTGCTTCTGCCGGTCATTCATCTATGAATATATGTTTAAATAGTTCTGCAAAATCACTTAAGAGCCAAGAAGTAAAACTGACAAATACAGTTGATTTTGATCAATTGAGCTCAGAAACAGCTAGACAAAGGGTATTTGGTGAATTATATATTACTGGTCTTCATTAAGATCCACTGAAAAATGCTAAGTCTCAACCCTTATCTGTCACCTGCGTCTCACGGACAGAAACTTTTTCATGGACCCGACTAGAAAAACTTTGTTTTTCAGCGTGTCATTAATGCCAGTTGAATATTTCTGAAGTCTACTGAACAACAAAATTGTTTCATAATTAGTATAATTATGTTTGATGCTAGAGAAAACATTAAAAGCCAAAGAATTGTATGAAGAGATTGAAGCAAATCCTGATTCATTTTGTATTATAGACGTGAGGTCTGATGATGAGTATAATTCGGGCACTATATCAGGCGCTCGTTGTATACCATATAATTAATTGAAATCAAAAATAGAATCGATACCGAAAGACAAAAAAGTAGTTTTGTTTTGTAAGTCAGGAGCTCGCTCTGCTAAAGCACATAAACTGTTCTCTAATTTTAATAATGTACATCAACTTGAAGGTGGTATTAGTTCATGGATCATTGATAAACTACCTATCTTAAAAAGAAGACCGTCTAGCATTTCTATTCAACGACAAGTCATGATTCTTGCTGGTAGCATTGTTGCTATTGGTACTTTGCTGGCAATTACTGTTGATAAACAATTCTATCTAATTCCTTTACTTGTTGGTTTAGGTCTTTGCTTTGCTGGCATTTCGGATTTTTGTGGTTTGGCTTTATTGTTAGAAAAAATGCCTTGGAACAAACTAGATTAATTTATGTCAACAAATGTAATAGTGTTAGGCGCATCTAATAAACCAGAAAGGTATTCCTATCAAGCCGTTAAATTATTAAAAGAGCTAGGGCATAATCCTTTAGCAGTGCATCCCAAAATAAAGGAAATAGATTCTTTGCCTGTTTACTCGAGTCTCAAAGATATCAAGGATATTAAAATAGATACTATTACAATCTATGTTAATCCAGAAATTTCTTCTGGCTCTTATGAGCAAATTCTTGCTCTAAAACCAGCGAGAGTGATTTTTAACCCAGGAGCTGAAAATCCTGAGCTTATTCATAAACTAGAAGGAGCCGCTATTCATACGTTAGAGGCTTGTACTTTAGTTTTGCTGCGTACCGGGCAGTTTTAATCAGATTTGCCGAGCTCTGCTAGTTAATATTCTGAGATATTATTGTAAAATCTTATGATTGTTGATAAAATATAAACATGGGAAAAGTCTACTCAATTAACGAGCATGCACGGTTAATTGCAAATTCTTTCAGAAACGATCGTGAACTTGCTTTCACGGGTGATGCTGTTGCCCTTAAAGAATATCAGGAATTATATGGTTCAGATGATTTTAATGCTAGACATGTGATGTTTTTAGATCGTTGCCTAGTCCTTGCTGAAATTGAAGCTGCGAGACGAGAACACGAAATGCTCGCAAATACATCTACTCAGTTAGGTTTACCAGCTTATTGGGATACGAATGCTGTTCACCCCGTTACACTTGCCAGAGAACTAGCTGGGAGAAGACAGAAACAACGTCCAATCAAGATCCATCAAACTAGCATGAAAGTCAGGCGTGAAACTAATATCACTCCTGATATGAGGTTAGAGTTTAAATTACATACTGCTGCACGCGGCGATAGATTAGTCAAATTATCAAAATCACATATCTTTGGCATGGTTGTTGCAAAGCAAATCAATGAGCTGATTGCAGGGACTAAAGATCAGCAAGAACTTAGAGCTGTTGCTCGCTTATTGATAAAATATTTTCACCCAAAATTAATTAAAGAGTTATTACAACAATTTGGTTTAGACATCCCAACAAATTTAATGCAGAAAATTATTAATTCAAAGTCAATGCTTTCTGATGATCATAATTCTGATTCTCAGGATAAACATGAATTGATGGAATTATCTACTCTTGTACAAAGTCATATAAATGATATTTCAATCGGTCTTCATTTTGACTTGAAAGAAGCGCTAGCACAAGATTTTAGAGAAGCTTTTGCAAATAAAATCAGTAGATCTTTTGCTCATTCTCTTTTTGCCGAACTCAATATCACGGAGACTATGCCAACGAGAATTAGTTTAAAGCCAGAGCTAAAATTGCTCTCTGATTGTTTTTATAAACAGAGACTAACTCCGCTTATTGAACGTAATATTGTGTTATTAAGGAAAGAATTGGATAATCAAATATATAAAGCATCAACAAAGCCTTTTGAGAGAGATCTTTACGCTCATGCCTTGAAATCCATGGTTGCTTAGTTTTCTGCTAAATTTGTAAGATGTCTACAGAGAAAATTCAATTTGAAGTAGTTGCTGGCATCATAATCAAAGAGCACAAGATTTTAATGTGTCGCTCGCGTGGCAATGAGCTTTATTACTGTCCTGGCGGCAAGCTAGAACCGGGTGAATCAGAAATAGATGCAATTATTCGTGAGTGTAAAGAAGAGATTGATATTGATTTAATTCCTGAATCTATTAAGAAGCATTGTTGCTTTGAAGCTGAGGCTTATGGTTTCTCTGAGCCGCGAACTGTGGTTATGAATTGTTACCAGTTTCAATACACTGGTGAGATTAAAGCAAGTGCTGAGATTGATGATGTTTTCTGGGCTAGCTCGAAAGATAGTGAGAGGCTTGCGCCTGCTGCAAGGGTTTTATTAGATAGATTAATTAATGATTCTCTAGTACTCTGATTTATTAGTCTTTAACTGACACAATATTTTCTGGAATGATAGTGAAGAGTCTTCTTTTATTACTGGGACCAGGTTGTTTATTTATTGGTGATATAAACCCTTCTTGACCTTTTGATCTGCGATCATCTCGGTCATTCGGTTTAACATGTACTTTAATTGCTGTATGATTATCGGTTCCCTTTGCATTGTTTACCTGCTTAACTATTCCTATTACAACAGCTTCTCTATCCCCATTGTTTTCAAGGTGCTGGACCCCTGTGTTTGCACGTGCTTCACTTATCATGATTGTGCTCCCTTCTGGATAAAGACCGTTTAATAATGCTTTAGATAAACCTTCGTTCTTGTTATATTCTGCTGTTGTGTTTTTTCCACTGTTTAGGATTGTTAATAATTTAATATCATGCTCAATTGCTTCGAAATTTAAGTTTTTACGCTTCTTATAAATAAGTTTGAGGGCATCAATATCAAGTTCTTCTTTCGTTACTAGTATCTCTGAAGCATTGATTAAGTCTACGAGTTTAGTTAATTTTGCTTCTCCATTGCTTTCTTTTTTTGGTTCAGCGGCTCTTGCAGCTATCATTCTACTAATTTCAGTTGCAGGTTTTCTGCTAAGTTGCTCTTCTGTATAACCCAGCTCTAGTGCTGTTTTCAATTGTTCTTGTGTGGGCATCTCACATGCTACTAATGACTTGCTTGCTCTAGTTACTAATATGCCAATTAGCCTTGAGTGTGTTCCAAGTGCCCCCCTTGTTATTAGACCTGCCTGACCATTTCTGCTTCCAGAAGACATGTTTCTCTCTGCTGGTATATGTTTTGTACTTACTAAATCTGCACTCATATTCCAAATAATAGCCCAGTGTCGCACGATTATCACCAAATTTTAGCTTTTTATCATTTATGAACAAAGCTTAACATTATTTAATCCGTAATACTAATCTTAAGACATGATTAAGATGTATAATAGTACACCCCTTGCAGGAACGAAACTAGTTACAATTACTACTATATATATAGATTAGTACGCAATATGGCTCAGTTGAGCAAAATTTATTACACGCGGGCCACTCAATCTGATATCAAAGACTAGAACCAATTAACTTTATATAAAGGAGAGTATATGGCAAGAAAACGAGCTGTTGCAAACAAAAGCATGTTAGACGACGAAACTATAACTTATGACGCGGAAACTTCAGACCTTGATGAGGCTGGCAATTTTGATTCATTGGCGTTTGTATCAGTTGATACGGACATAATTTCATCTGCGGCTTCAAGAATTAAGCAACAAAACGCAAGCAACAGTAATGCTGTTGCAGAAAGTGTTTCCCCTCTTTCAGATGATTCAGTGAAGATGTATCTTCGCGAGATCGGTAGAGTCCCACTTTTAACAGCTAAAGAAGAAATTGAATTAGCTAGAAGAATTGGCGAGGATGATATCGTTGCCAAACGTAAACTAGTTAGACACAACCTGAGATTGGTTGTATCTATTGCAAAAAAATATATCAATAGAGGACTACCTTTCCTTGATTTAATTCAAGAAGGCAATCTTGGTTTGATCCGTGCCGCTGAGAAGTTTGATCCTGAACGTGGTTACAAATTCTCTACTTATGCAACATGGTGGGTTAGACAAGGGATCACAAGATCACTCTCTGACAAGTCTAGAACTATTCGTGTACCAGTACACATGGTTGAGACTATCAACAAATTCAAAAAGATCGCTCGTAAGTTAGGTCAAGAACTTAACCGTAGACCGACTGAAGAAGAACTTGCAAAAGTAATGGAAGTCTCTGGGCAAAAGATTAAAGAGATCGTTGCTGCTATGAGAACTCCTGTGAGTCTTGAGTCTCCGATTAATAACGAAGACGACGGCAAGCTAGAGGATTTCATTGCTGATTCAAATCAATCAATCAGACCGGAGTTTGCTGCTACTGAGAACTTGTTAGCTGAAGATATTTTGCGTGTGCTTGATACTCTTACTCAAAAAGAGAAAGCAGTAATTCAATTACGTTTTGGAATTGATTCTGGACAAGAACGTACCCTTGAAGAAGTTGGTCGTATGCTCCGTATTACTCGTGAGCGTGTTAGACAACTTGAGTTTAGAGCACTCAAAAAACTCAGACATCCTGAGCGTGCTATCAAACTTAAGGACTATCTAGAACTAGCTCTTTAACTGAACTTTTCTTAGACTCTTAATTGAGACACTAAAATATTTCGGAGAAACCGCCCCCGGGGGCGGTTTTTATTCTGAGCAAAGACGAATACCGCGAAGCTTGCTTTGGCGGATGAGTTGGCGCGAAGAACCGCCACGTAGCCGGTGCCCGAAGGGTAAAAAATCGCGTAGATTGATACCTCGTCAGCTTTGCTGCGAGGAATATCACGGTTGTCAGAAAACTAAAGTCAATAATGCCAAAGTTAGTCCCGTGATGGGATCCTCTGGTTTTTAGGCGGAGTGTAATTTGTTATGGTAAAACTTCCTGACTACTCAGGTTACCGTGCTGTAAAGTAGCTGAGATTGCTCACCATATTACTTTACGATACGACAAAAAAAACCGAGCATTAGAACTCGGCTTTTTGTTAAATTGTTTTGGCTATTACTTAGCTGCTTTGTTGTATTTTTTCTGGAATTTGTCGATTCTACCAGCTGTATCAATAACTTTGTCAGTGCCAGCATAGAAGGGGTGACATGCAGAGCATATCTCAACTCTTAGTGACTCAAGTGTTGTTTCTAATTCAAATTCACCGCCGCAAATACAAGTAGCAGTAATTACATTAGTTTTTGGATGAATGTCTGTTTTCATGATTATCAATATTAACATATTGGAGCTAAATCTTCAGGCGTTTATAATGCTTTAAGGATCCACGGGAAATGGCTTTTATTAGAGTTCCTGCGAAAGTTCCCTTTATCTTTACTAACGGAACTAGTGCGCCGCACCGTTCCGACCTTCTTTGTGTCGACATCACTAGCAAAACAGGGTTTTGCAGGATGTCTATTAGTTGAAATTGGGTAATTGAGGTTCTACCATTGCATCTGGATCTAGGCTTAGCATCTCTATTAATGCCTCTTGCTTAGAGCTGAGCTGTTCAAAATCTACCAATTGACTATTGAGCTTTTTGTTGAGCTCTATAAGCTTGTGAAGCTCCTCATATAGGTTTTTAAGCTCTTTTTCACGTTCAGTAAGCTGCCAGCTAAGTCTTTGAACATCAAAGTTTTTGTTTTCAAGCTCTTGCGAAACCAGCTCTATCTCTGAGTTATCCTGGTCTTTACGGCTTTTGCGGTATTGAATAAAATCACGGGTTTGTTCATAATCAGCATTCCAGAGATCGTCAAATCCCATAAGATCAAGTTCTGTAGGTGTTTCTACGGCTGCTTTGCCTATTGGTATATGCTTATTGTCCATCTGCCTATATTTTATCTGATTAATCTATTAAGTCAAGGATTTCAAGTTCATCTACTTGCACACTCTTGCAAATCTTCCTGTATAATTGATTACTAGAGTTAATTATTTATGCACGAAGAGGGAATATCAGAGACTAATATAGAAATGAAGCCAACTGTAAAAACAGTAGCTCGCAAAAAGCCGGTTATTACCGAGCCGATAATATCTGAAACTCATAATTTACCAGCGATTTTAAGTGAAAGTCCTGATGCACTAGAAGCGAGCATCAAAAAAATTGAAAAACACCTTAGTTCTTTAATGGAACAACAATCAGGTGTTTCTGCAGAATTCAATGCTTTAATGGATGGCTATGTTAACAAAGCTAATGAGAGTCAGGAATTCAAAGTTAGATACGAAGGTCTTAATTCTCAAGTTGAAGATCTTAAAACTGAATACAAAACTCTTAAAGTAAACAATAAAAAATACAAAGATGAGCTTGAAGCTGCCAAGGAAGCTCTTCGTGCTTCTGAGTCTGATTTACAGAGAAGTCACAAAGATCTATTAACTCAGAAAAAACATTATGACGAACAAATTTCTGATTACACAGAAGAACGAGAGAGACTGAAAACAAGGCTCAAACAATTAACTGATTACAAAGACAAAAGTACTGCTGAATATAACAAACTTAAAACTGAGTTTCTTGAACTACAATATCAAGCAAAACAAAATCAACAAGAGAAAGACGTTGCCACAGAAACTGCTGATCGAGCGGTTAAGGAGTCACACAAGATTGTTGACGAGCTTAAAGACAAACTTGAACTTAGAACTAGAGAGATTGAATATAAAGATGCGCTATTGAATCAATTGATTAAGCAAATCTCTGCAGATGATTCAATCAAAGATGCTATGCGCGGTGACATCAAAAATATTAAACAAGAAAGACCAAGACCAGAGACTCGCAGCACTGAACCTATTGCTGACTTTGGTGCTGAAACTCCTAATGGACTCAAGATTAAAGATCCAGCGTCTCGGACTTGGGGCTCTTTTCGTAACTAATTAAATTAGATGGGATTGATCACCTACCCTCCTAATAAACACGAGACTGATAGCAAGTCTATATTTTTTATTGGCTCTGCTGATGAGACTTGCCGTATTAATGATCAGAGAGTTGATCTTGCTGACAATGGCAATTTTGCATATGTAGTGAGCCTCAAACTCGGTAATAATCAATTTAGGATCGATATAGACGGTGAGAGTCAAGAATATACCATTGTTGGTGTCAAGCCTGATGAGCCGCATCCTATTGCATATGGTCGTATCTATGACTCGTTTCCAGCGAAGCAACCAAGTAAAAAAAATATACTACGGAGTATTTTAGTTTCTGAAAATCAAATAGAGATTCCGCTTAATCGCGCTCCAATGTGTAACTTGGAGAGACTTGGTAAGTACAAATATTTTCTGGATTTGCCTGATACTGACATGGATCTAGATTGGGTTCATTATCAAACTCAATCAGGTTCAATTATTATTGGAGAGGTGATTCGCTCTAAGATTCCTATTATTTTCAAAAAGCCTGTTGCTTCTATTAATGAAAAATGGGAAAATAATTCACTGGTTCTTGAGATTGAATATTACCAGCAAGACTTTGCAGTATGCATAGACCCTGGTCATGGAGGCGAGCAAATGGGCTCACGCTCTCCCAAAGGTATCTGGGAAAAAGAACTCAACTTGAGTTTTGCACAATTGCTTAAAGAAGAACTTATCAATCTCAATGTGAGTACTATAATGACTCGAGATGAGGATGAGTTTGTTAGTCTTGATGAGCGTGTTAATTACGCAGAAGAGGAAGATAGTTTATTGTTTTTATCGATTCATCATAACGCCTTGCCTGATGCACGTGATCCCAATTTAGAGCGCGGTGCTTCTTGTCATTATTTTCACGAACAAAGTAAACCCTTCGCTAATTATTTACTCAACAAAGTTGTTGAACATACTGAATTAAGTTATTCGGGTTTGTTTAGACAAAACCTCCATGTACTTAGAGAGAATCCAGATAGGATTTCTGTGCTCCTTGAGCTTGGTTATTTAATTCATCCTCTTGAGTCTGAATTGATTAGTAGTGCTGATTTTCAGGCTAAAACAGCCAGAATAGTAGCGAAGGCTATTAAAAACTTCTTTTTACAAGACTAGACCTGTCGGCTGAGACAGGTCGCTTAAAAAGGTGTGTCACCATGCTGAATGAGGTGTTACTCCTTTGAAAAATTTCAATTTTAGTAACAAATCTAGCAACAAAAGCAACAAAAGCAACAAAAGATTAAAAAATGATTCTGGATACACGTCATGATATATAATTATGGTGATTGCAGGCAGGATAAAGCAGTTTGTCATTTACCTGTAATTCAATTTCTTATGCAAGAATACGTTAATCATTTTGATACTGTTGTTATCGGTTCAGGTTTGGCTGGTCTCAACTTGGCTCGCAAGCTTGCTGCTGCTGGACAAAATGTTTTTATCTGCTCCAAACACGCAATTACTGAAGGATCGAGTAAATATGCCCAGGGTGGTGTTGCTGTTGTTAATCCAGCTAACTTGGAAGATAGTTTAGAGAGTCATATTGCTGACACTCTCAAGTCTGGTCAGGGGCTTTGTAATGAGTCTGTTGTTACGTCGATACTTAGCCGTTCTTGGGCTCAAGTAAATGAGTTGATTGAACTTGGAGTTCAATTTGATGATGGTTTTAATTTAGAAGGTTCACATAGCTATAACCGCATTATGCATGTTGGCGATGCTACTGGTAGAGCTGTTATTAAACCATTGATTGATGCTGTTTCTCGTGATAACAAGATTTTTGTTTCACAAGGCTATGAAGCTATGAGTTTAATTAAAGTCAAAAATGGCTCTAAAGTCATCGGGGTCAAACTTGAAACCCTTTCAGGACAGGATATGGAAGACATTAACCAACGTGTTATGGCTATTGATGTTTGGGCTGATAATGTAGTACTTGCTACAGGCGGACTTGGAGCATTGTTTCAAGAAACTACTAATCCTGAACTACTGCGTGGTGATGGAATTGCACTTGCTTATGATGCTGGTGCCAAAATAGAAAACTTGGAGTTTGTTCAGTTTCACCCCACCGTTTTTAAGGCTAAATCAGGGAAGAACTTTTTGATCTCGGAAACACTTCGAGGTGCTGGTGCTCAGTTACGCAATTCCAAAAAAGCGCTTTTTGCAGAGAACTATCATCCTGATGCTGAAATGGCAACCAGGGATATAGTCAGTAGAGCAATCGTCTCTGAGATGCGCAAGACCGATTCTGATTTTGTTTATGTAGATGCAACTAAATTATCTAAAGAGTTTTTGGAAAAAGAATTCCCTACTATTTATAATTATTGTTTAGCGGTGGGATATGACCTTGCTACTGACCTGCTTCCAGTAAGGCCAGCTGCTCATTATAGTATAGGCGGTATCAAAACTGATATTAATGGTAAAACCAATGTCGATGGCTTATATGCAATTGGTGAGTGTGCCTCTAATGGTTTTCATGGTGCTAATAGATTAGCTAGTAACTCTTTACTTGAATGTATTGTTTGTGCTGATTTTATTGCTGAATCCATTCTTGGTCTTGAAGTGGATGGAGAAGTTAATCAAAAACTAACAGATAGTATTGTGCAAATGGAATCTACTCGCTCGCTTGATGAAAACGAGTTTGATGAAGATGAAGAGATTGAATACTGTTCTGATTACCAGTTGACTAATATTTTTGAAGAGCAAGAAGCTCTAGATGCCAACTTTGATTTGATTAGACAAGTAATTTCAAAGAATCTTGGTGTCGAGAGAAGAGAAAAATCCATTCGTTCTACTTTAAAATACCTTGAATCACTTGATGACTGTAAAGAGAAGACAGTTGCTACTTTACTTACCAACTCTGCCTTACAACGTAAAGAAAGTCGAGGTGCACATTATAGGGTTGATTCACCGAAGAGCTTGAATGCACAGGCGAGGTCTACTATTTTGTCTAAAGATTCAATGACAATCAAGGACTCGGATAGACCAAGAAGAATTGTACAAAAGGTTGCTGCCAAGTGATTAAAACAAGAATCGCACCAAGTCCAACAGGTAACCTGCATCTAGGTACCGTAAGAACAGCACTTTATAATCAATTACTAGCAAAGTCATTAGCTGGTAAATTTTGCTTCCGTTTGGAAGATACTGATAGAACCAGAAGCAATGAGGATTTTACTAAAGAAATTATCGAGGGCTTTAAATGGCTCAATATTGATTGGGACGGAGACATGGTTCGTCAGTCTGAAAGAGGATCACATTATCAGGAATATGTTGATCAGTTAATTGCTAATTCTAAGGCTTACAAGTGTTATGCCAATGCCGAAGAGTTAGAGGAAATGCGCAAAGCACAAAGAGCCAAGAAACTTCCCGAGGGCTATGACAATCGTGGACGCAAATTAAGCACTGAGCAGATTAAGCAATATGAAAGCGATGAGCGCAAATTTGTTATTCGCTTGAATTTAGGAATTGATCGTAATATTGAATGGAATGATGTTGTTAGAGGTCCGATGTCTATTAATACCAAAGATATAGGTGGTGATCCAATCATTCAAAAGTTTGATGGTCAAGTACTTTACAATTTTGCTGTTGTTGTTGATGATCATGCTATGGAAATGACGCATGTTTTTAGAGGTGAGGATCATTTAACCAATACTGCAAAACAAATTGCAATTTACCAAGCTCTTGATTTTCAACAACCTATTTTTGGACATCTGCCTTTGATTTTTACCAAAGACAAACAAAAATTGTCTAAGCGCAAACACGGTGATATAGCGGGTGTAGACAAATATCGCAAAGAGGGTTATTTACCTGAGGCTTTGGTTAATTATTTAATTGCTACTAGTTATAGTGCGATTGACGATACTGAGATTTATAGTCTTGATGAATCTGCTAAGACTTTTGACCCACATCGAATAAGTAAAAGCCCAGCGATTTATGATATTGCCAAGCTCAATTGGTTTAATAGAGAATATATCAGCAAGTTTAGTCATGATGAGTTGATGGCTCATTTGAAACCCTATCTCAAATATGATTTGTCTGTTTTTACTGAGACTCAACAAACTGATTTGATTGATGCAATTAGAGGCAACCTAAACAAGTTTGATGAAATTAATAACAATGTTTCTTACTTCTTTGATGACGAAGAAATTGAAGAAAAACAAATCAAGTTTGTAGATGAAGGTAAACCGGTTTTAAACAAACTTCTTGATGTTTTATCTGCCGATGGTTTTGACTTTAGCAACGCTAGTCAAATCAAAGAAGAAATTAACAAGATTGGTGAAGAACTTGGACTCAAGGCTAAGCAATTATTTTGGCCTATACGCCTTGCACTTAGCTCAAGATCACATGGTCCTGACTTGGGATTTGTTATATCCTTATTGGGCAAAGACAAGTCTCTGGCTAGGCTCTCTAAGCATGTCTAAGTTTTAGACCCCCGTTTTCTTGTTTTATCCTAGAAAGGACACGGTGAAAAACGAAGTTTTTCTAGTCGGGTCCATAAAAAAGGTTCTGACCGTGCGCTGCACGTGTCAGATAAGGGTTTAGACATTAGATTTTTTAGTGTATCCTTAAAGTAGATGCCAGGTTTAATGACTAAAAAAACAGATTTAGTTGCAAAGAAACAAGAAATTCGCAGAGCTGCTAGAGCTCAGTTAGAATTAGTTGCTGCTGACCGAGAAGATTTTTATGCAAGACAAGCTGACTTGATTAATCAAATTGAAATGTCTGCTGAGTTTAAAAAAGCCAAAGTGATTTTGACTTATTACCCAATCGGTAATGAATTTGATTTAAGTTCGATGATTATTAGTAATCCCGACAAGAGATGGGTTTTAGCTAGAGCTATTGGAGCATCTCGGATGCTTTTGTTTGAAGCTGGTGAATTATTTGATTTGATTGAGACTAAGTTCGCTGTTAAAGCGCCTCCGGCAAACAATACTTTAGTCAATGTCTCTGACCTTGATTTGATACTTGTACCTGGTTTAGCTTTTTCCAAAACCAAACAAAGAATTGGTAGAGGTGGAGGTTATTACGATAGATTGTTGTCTACTGTAAAACCTAGTTGCAAAACAATTGGTATTTGTCCTAAAGAACTTGTCTTTGATACTTTATCCGTTGAGAAGCATGACAAAAAAGTCAAGAAATTACTGGCTGTTTAAAACCAGCACGCATTGCTTTAATTAAATCATCAGTGATTGCTTCACCGGTCCACAATGACAATGATTGCACTGCTTGAAGAATCAACATCTCTGAACCATTGATAGTTACAAGCTTACATTTCTGTGCTTCTTGAATCAAACATGTGTCTTGGTAAATTAAATCATAAATTATAGTACCTTCTCTTAGAAGTTCTAATTGAGCAATGCTGATTGGCATACCATTAGCTAGCCTGCCCTGCCCGACTGGTGTTGCGTTAATAATTATTGCCGTGTCCTTAAGTTCAATATCTTCAGTGTAGAGTTTTAAATTCAATTTAGCTTTTTTGATTTGAGGTAGTGTACCTTCAACTTTGTGTACGTTTCTTACATAGACATTAATCTCTTCCAGCCCCATATCATTAAGTGCAATGATGATTGCTCTAGATGCGCCGCCTGCTCCAATGATGCTGGCTTTTTTGCCCTTGAGCTCATGAGCATCTAGTGATTTGATAAAACCCCAGTAATCAGTGTTGTAGCCATGTAACTGACCATCTTTCATGACGAGAGTATTAGTTGCGCCGATTTTTTCTACTAAATGATCTCTATGATTTAGATACTTGAGAATAGTTTCTTTGTAAGGAATAGTTACATTGAGTCCATCAAGTTGTGAAGCTAAGACATTAACCTTGGATGCAAAGTTGGATGGATCAATTTCAAACTTGCTATATTCTCCATCAATGCCTAGATGTTTGAGACCTGCAAGTTGAATTTCTGGTGATTTACTGTGAGCTAAGCTGCAACCTATAAGACCAAGCTTGAAAAATCTGGACATGTAATCTTTATACCCTATTTTTACGCTCATATCATGATAAGATAATCCACCTGTGCGTGTAAGACATATTCAGCAATTTATCTCTCAAGAACATGCTTCTTGTAATTATAGGCATCATTTTACTGGTGACTTTTATCAAACTTGTTCAAGTGAGATAATAGCTCGAACTTTATGTTGTGGTCATAAAACTGACCCAATTAATCCAAATGGTATAGCTAGTATTCATGATGCAATTGATGAATTATTTAACTCAGTGCTGATTGATTCTAATCAACGAGATATTCTTAAAGCTTTTACTCAAGAGATAGTCTCCAGTAATAAGATTAGAGATCTTGCTGCAGTTAGTGCTTCTTTGCATCTTAGAAAAAATAGCTGGATAGCTGATACTCATCTTTATAACTTAGGTTTGAGCTCTGTAGATGAGCTTGATCAACTTAGTTTAACAGAGCTTGAAAACTTGGTTGGTCAACAACAAGTTGAAGCAAATCGTGGATTAGTTGCTTTAAAAATGACAGTTATGAATGTAGCTAATGACCTGCAATTTAGTAATTTGCACAAAGCCAAAGAGCGGATGAAGAGATTTACTGATAGATGGACAAAGTCTCATGCTCTTAGTTGATATTTATTCTAATAACTTTCTTGTTTTGTTAACCGATGCTTGCACCAATGTTCTTGATTTTTACTGAAATATTCTTATCAGTGAATCAAGATGTCCGCCTATTGTAGCTGGTAGGCTGGGATTTACGTTGTTGTAGATTAATTCTTTACCAGTTGCTGCATTCAGTATGTCTCCGCCTGCAGCTTTGAGTATGGCATGAGCTGCAGATAGATCCCAGTATGCAAAGTTGTCATCAGTATAAGAGAGGTGCGCATCGCCTTCAGCTACTCTTAGTAAGCGCCCTCCACCTACTTCAGGAATTGCTTGGTAATGTTGCCCTCTAATAGTTTCAGGTCTTTGATGTGTGTCCCATGGTACTGCTGCTTTGATTTCACCTGATATTGGCGAAGCCATAATGACTTGTGGATTTGTTTGACCAACTTGTTTATATGCTTTGCCGTCATCACCTGTGTAATATAGTGTTCCACCATCTTTTGCCGGATAATAGACTACACCTTGTATTGGTTTGTGATTTTTCAGTAATCCAATATTGACAGCAAAGCCTGTATGATCTTTTTTACCATTTGCATAGCTAACCATTGTTTTAGTGCCATCAATAGGATCTACAGACCACATTAATTCTTCAGTTGCAGCTAATTTATGTGAAGCTGGATCTTCTTCCGTTAAGATTGGAGTACCTGGACTCACTCTATTCAAGTCTTTCATGACAATTCCATTTGCTTCCAAATCAGCATTTGTTACTGGTGAATTATCTTTTTCTTTGTATTGAACTTCAAGACTGGTTTCTATACACTTCATTGCCGCATTTCCTGCTGTTCTTGCGATGTCAATTATCTGTGTGATATTAAACTGTGGCATTATATAATAATAACATTAAATAATTGTTTTTGAGTCTTGCTTCAGATAACTCTGCAATGACTTCACTCTTATTTCAGTACTATTGACTGCTGCAACTGCTTCAACTGTGGCTTCTGAACCTGAGGCAGTGGTGATTACCGGGATGTTTTTAGCTTGAGCTATATTGGTGATTATTTGACTATCTTCATAGGCTTCTTTACCCCAAGGTACATTAAGGATCAGGCTAATCTCGCCATTTTTGAGTAAGTCAGTGATATTTGGTCTACCTTCATTGACTTTGAGTACTTTCTCTATTTCAAGCCCGCTTGCTTGTAAAAACTTGGCTGTACCACTAGTTGCAACAATCTGAAAACCCAGATCAATTAAGTCTTTGGCTGTCTTGCTTGCTGAGTCTTTGTCTCTATCGTTATAGCTCATAAAGATCTTGCCTGATTTTGGTAAATTGAGTGAGGCAGCGATTTGAGCTTTGGCAAATGCCATCGGAAACTTGTTACTGATACCCATGACTTCACCGGTACTCTTCATCTCAGGTCCAAGGAAAATACTACTACCATCAAACTTGTTAAATGAGAATACTGCTTCTTTGACCGAAACTTGGTTCTTGGGAATCTTGGTTATAAGTTCTCTTACTTTCAATTTTTCAATTGTTTTTCCAACCATGATTAAAGCAGCTAGTTTTGCCCAAGCTATGCCAGTGGCTTTTGAAATGAACGGAACGCTACGACTTGCACGAGGATTGACTTCTAGGATATACAGTTCTTCATTCTTGACAGCAAATTGAATATTCATCAAGCCAATTACATTGAGTGACTTAGCAAGTTTGATAGTTGCAGTTTCAATTTCTTCTAAAATATTGTCAGAGAGTGTTTGCGGTGGATAGCTACATGCCGAGTCGCCGCTGTGAACACCAGCATATTCAATATGCTCCATAATTCCAGCAAGAACAGTCTGCTGACCGTCAGAGATAGCATCAACATCAACTTCAATTGCATTATCTAAGAATTTATCAATAAGAATCGGGAATTGATCATCTTCTAGAATCACTCTTGCAAGCCAGTTCTCAACTTCTTTTTCGCTATAAACAATCTCCATGCCTCTACCACCAAGTACATAACTTGGTCTCATCACTAGCGGGAAACCTATTGCTTTGGCTTGAGCGATTGCTTCATCAGAGCTATTAGCAATTGCATTGCTTGTTTGTTTGAGTCCAAGCTCTTCAATTAATTTACCGAAGCGATCTCTATCTTCAGCAAGGTCTATCATATGCGGGCTGGTACCAATGATAGTCACACCGTGGCTTTCAAGTGCCTTGGAGATATTGAGTGGTGTTTGTCCACCAAGCTGTACTATTACACCCTTGAGTTTATTACCAAGTGATTTTTCTTTGTTCCAGATTGATAGTACGTCTTCAACGGTTATAGGTTCAAAATATAGTTTGTCACTGGTGTCATAGTCTGTAGACACAGTTTCAGGGTTGTTATTGACCATGATACTTTCATAACCTGCGTCTCTAAGAGCGTGCGAAGCGTGAACACAACAATAATCAAACTCAATACCTTGCCCAATTCTATTTGGTCCACCGCCAAGTATGATTACTTTCTCTTTATCGCTAGTGGTAATTTCATCTTCTTGGTCATAACAAGAATAGTGATAAGGTGTGTAGGACTCAAACTCACCAGCGCAAGTATCTATAGTTTTGTAGACTGGTTGTATATTGTAGCTGTCTCTTAGTTCACGAATATCTCTTTTGCGTACCTTAAAGCTAGATTCTATAATCACTGCTATCTGTTTATCAGAGAAGCCTGTTGACTTAAGATGATGTAATTTCTCTTCACTTATAAATGATTTGAGCTTGTCTTGGATTGAATCACCGTGAGCTTTCTTGGCAGCTTTTTCAAGTGCGATAGTTTCTTCGACGATTTGATTTAAGTGACACAAAAACCATCTGTCTATTTTAGTTAGTTGATGAAGTTCTTCAATTGTTACTCCAAGGTAAAGAGCATCAAAGACTTGGTAAATCCGTTGTGAGTTTGCTGTAGTGGCATCGCGTTTAGATTTTTCTTTGAGTGCTTCTCTGTCATCAGCTGACATCGTGTGTACTTTTCTGAGTAAGGACTTGTTAATAAAACCAATTGGTCCTTTGCTCTCTAGCCCTCTAAGAGCTTTTTGAAAGCTCTCCTTAAAGCCTCTACCAATAGCCATAGTCTCGCCTACTGATTTCATTTGAGTGCCTAGTATATCTTTTGTCTCAGGAAATTTTTCAAAAGCAAATCTTGGGATTTTGGTAACAACATAGTCTATGCTCGGCTCGAAACTAGCCATTGTTTTTTTTGTAATGTCGTTAGGAATTTCATCGAGTGTGTAACCAATAGCAAGTTTGGCTGCAATTTTTGCAATCGGGAAGCCAGTTGCTTTTGAAGCTAAGGCACTTGACCTTGATACTCTTGGATTCATCTCAATGATTAGGATTTCGCCATTCTCTGGGTTCAAGGCAAATTGAATATTGCTACCACCAGTTTCAACACCAACGGCTCTAATGATTTTGATAGAGGCATTACGCAGTGCTTGATATTCTTTGTCACTGATTGTTTGAGTTGGAGCAACTGTAATACTGTCACCAGTGTGTATACCCATTGGATCAAGATTTTCTATTGAGCAGATGATAACCACGTTGTCAGCAAGGTCACGCATCACTTCAAACTCAATTTCTTTCCAACCCATGATTGATTGTTCTACTAATACTTGATCTACTGGACTTGCTGAAAGTCCTTTGACAAGGATTGCATCTAGCTCGTCATAGTTATATGCAATACCACCACCGTAACCACCAAGTGTAAAAGCAGGTCTCACTATTACTGGAAAGCCGATTCGTTCCGCTATTTTGTGACCTTCCAAGACAGTATTGGCAATTGCAGAAGTTGGTGTTTTTAAACCAATAGTCTCCATTAGGTCCTTAAACTTTTCTCTGTCCTCAGCAACCTCTATGGCTGGCAATTTGGCTCCAATGAGCTCTACGTTGTATTTGTCAAGAACTCCTCTCTTAGCCAATTCTACGGCTGTATTAAGACTAGTTTGACCACCCATTGTAGGAAGGATTGCATCAGGTCGTTCATTCTCTATTACTTTCTCAACATAGTCAGCAGTAATCGGCTCTATATAAGTTTGATGAGCAAATTCTGGGTCGGTCATGATAGTTGCAGGATTACTGTTCACTAAAATGACTTCATAGCCTTCGTCTTTAAGGGCTTTACAGGCTTGAGTACCGGAGTAATCAAATTCGCAAGCTTGTCCTATAATAATTGGACCCGCACCAATAATAAGTATTTTACGGATGTCAGTTCTTTTGGGCACTAAAACTAAATACTAGCAGATATTACTATCTATGAGAAGCTTCTAGAGCTTTGAATATAATAAAGTTCTTCCTGCTTCAACTCCTTTCTGTTAAATTACTAGATTCGTCTCTGGTCCATATCTAATATGGAATGAGCGCTAATAATTCAAGCTCATAATTGCAAGAGTTAAACCTAACCAATAAGAACCGATAAGCAATTTAAACACAGGTCGCCCGTCTGTTGGTATATTGCTGATAAGTGCTTTATAACTATGCAATATCCGGACTCCTGCTAATGAACATAAAGAACAAATCAAAGAGGCTTAACTCTTTTTTGTTACAAGTATCAATCCTTGAGCGAAAGCAAAACCATGCTATCGTCCAAGTGATAAGTGAAGCAGCTATAAGAAAATGATTTAAACTATCCATATCTTTATACTAGCATATAGATGTATGGGTATCAAGTTAAATATACTTAATTTTGTAAGATAGGTCATTTAGACTAGGTACAGTTCAAACTAACTCTTAATTATCTTGACTTTGAACCCACGTTTTAAGCCACTTTCTTTTATTAAAACACAAACCTGCCTAGTTATTTTAAGTTCATAAGGGATATTTTTTAATATTGAGCACTCTAATATGTAGTACAATTTCCTGCGTGCGCGTAAAGCGTGTATACACAATCTTGTGAAGTTCAAAGATCGAATTTTGCATGATTAGACTATGTCGTGAGGAAACCATAATCAGTGTCTGCTGAAATAGTAAATCTCAATAATCCAAACAACTTTGCTTCTGGTCTTGGGCTCTTGACTGCTGAGAAGACAGTGCCGCTCCGCCCTGCGCACGAGTCGAGATTTACTGAAGATATATTGGCGTTAATGACTAATAAAGATAGAAATCGAGGCTTCTCCGATAAGCCACTTAAATCGAAGAATATAATATCGCGTAATTACTGGAAACAATGGTTAAAGCTCATTCATTGGGCAGATCACTACTCGTGTATATCTAACATAATTGCAAATGCCCTGGGTGCATTTTCGATGCTAACAGCTTTACCAAAAGCAGCCAAGAAAAAAATAGAATCCGCTGTCAATTTCGTTACGACCTTGAGCTATGTCCCATATGGACTTAGTGGAATGAATCAAGGCATAGAAAAGAAAAACCTCTTTCAGTTAATTGGTTTTGCTGGTGAGGTGGTAATGCCTTGGTTTGGAACTTTAAAGGATATTTATTTAATACGCGGTTTAGACGCTGGTATCAACCAAGTATGGGAGTATTGCGATAGGAACTCTAGTGGCAAATACAAGGATGGTTATTTCCCTGGTTATATTGAAGGTGCCAAAGAAACAATGTCCATTTGCTGGAAGCTTCTCAAAGAGTCCGTCTTAAGCCCTATTAGTAGTATAAGCCCAGTCAAATACGACAAAGTAGAGCAGAAATGGAATTTTGATCCTAGTGGACACAACGGTCTGATAAGTAGTTTATTAGATATTATATCTTCGCTTGGATATCTTGCCACAGGCAAAGAACAACTCTTTGGACCACTCAGAGACTTAGCTTCAAGCCTATTTGATTTCGAGCTTGCCTGTCAAAACAACACCAAGAAGCGAAGTGCAGGTATCCTTTTCATTGTTGAATCTACTTTTGATTTTATTGCTCGTTATCTAGATAGCGATAATACCAGACTATTTATCAATATGTTATCTCATGCAGCTGGTCGCGTAGCTCTAATGCTATATAAAAACTCAGATAAAGCCGCTGAAGCTATCGCCTCAACTGATAAGTAATTTAATTACCGTTTGCGCAGAAAGATATATTATTTAATGCACTTATCGGAGCTAGTCTGCTTGATATCGTTTTAAGCTGAGGGGACTCATTGATGCCTCTTTACCAATCTTGACATTAGTATTTGAATAGCTTCTAATGCGATTGTCGCCAGATTGTCTGACTTTCTTTTTATGATTAATAAACAGATTTTTCTGTAGCTCATTTCTTGCTTTGCCAGTCATGCAACCCAAGTCAAGTTCATCTAATTCCAATATCTCATCTTCCATACCAATTTCCTTTTCTAAATCATCTAATAGACCAATTAATTTATTTGTAACCGTTTTGATTTCCGTTACTTCTTCTTCTGGGGTACTAATACTCAAGTACTCTCCCAGACTTATATCCTTATCAGAATTGCGCAAAAGATCAGTAACGAATTTCTCCGCAAATTCTGACTTTTGCTCTGTAGGTTTATCTACTTGTCGTTTTTTTAATTCTTGATATATTTCATCAATACTTGAATCATCTTGCATATGTTCTATATGCGTAACTTCGAGATATTTTCACTACTCCAAATCGATGAATTTATGATTCTAGTCTAGCTAGACTAGTCAATTCAAACAATGCTTTCATTTTGTTAAAAGACTTGATTCCAGGGCAAGATTCTAAGCCACTTGAAATGTCGATCATATAAGGCTTACAGCGACTAATAGCTTCACCAATATTGTCTAAATCAAGACCACCAGCAAGTGCTAATTTAACCTGGCAGTTTGCTTGAGCTTTAATATAAATATCCCAATCAAATGTCTCACCAGTTCCACCTAATACTTCAGGGTTACTTGATTTAGTATCAAGAATTACCACTTCAACACTTGTTTGATAAGTATCTATTGTTTCAATATCTTCTTCTACTTCAACATGTAGTGGCTTAAGAATCCTATAGTTCATTAGCTTTAATCTATCCAACTCACTATTGGAGAAAGATCCATAAGGCTGGACAAATTTGATTCCAATACTAGTACAAAGATCCATGATCCCATCGATCGTGTCAAGCTCGGTCAGGATTACCGCTTTGAGGCGTTCCTCATCTGTCAACTCCACAAAAATTTCTTCGATTTCTTGACTAGTGATAAAGCGTGGTGAGTTTTTGATATTTACAAAACCAATATAATCAGCACCAAGTTGAAGAGCATTCTTTGCATCAATCAAGTTGGTAATTCCACAAATTTTAATTTTGAGTTTCAATAGCAAAGCTCCAGTAAATCCTTATCCAGATTGATTTTAATGTGATCCCCAGCGACCACTTCTAATATATATTCATCCACGAAAGGCAAGATCAACTCACTCTTGGCTGCGTATTCTTCATTTAATTTAATGAAAATATGGTCTTGAGCCTCTGAAGAATAGTTGCTAACCATTCCAATTGATTTGCCTGTTTCATCCTGCACTGGTAAATCAATCAAATCAGCAATGTAGTAATCACCTTCTTGTAGATCCTCTTGAATATCAGCTTCTACATGTCCATTGAGTTTTTCTACAGAACTTAAATCATTAAATCCCTCTAGCTTAACCATAATTGTATTTTTGTGAGGGCGAGTAGCAAGCAACTTATAACTTTGACCTTCAATAAAAATCTCATCAATTTCTTTAAATATTTCAAGATTGTCTATTAAGGGGAAGATTTTAATCTCTCCCTTCAATCCATGAAATCCTGCAATTTTGCCAATTATCCGTTGCACAAGTCTATAATAGCCCAGATTGGTAGTCAGATTCAGCATCTAAATCAATATCACTGTCTTGAATAGTTTCAAGAACCGAGTTACAAGCCTTGAGGATAATTGGGTTTAATTGACCTCTGCCACTGACTTTCAAGACCCTTTTCTCAGTGACACGGACTATATTATCGTCCCATATTTTAATCAAATAATCAATATCCTTAAGATCATCACCAATCAAATCATCGAGATTAGACTCAACAGGGATGGCAATTTCCATAGCCGAAGGGTCACCATTGATATTAACAATCAACTGAGAATTACTAGCTTTATAACAAAGCAAAACATGAATCTTATTAAAGTTGATCGTTTTAATAGACAATGATGCTATCGAATCAAACTGCTCCTCATCTTCGGTGTTACTTTCTTTACGACTTTGATCTTCTTTGGTTTCTTCTTCATCTTCTTCAAACTCTTCGTCAGGTTCACTAAATTCAAACTCAAAAGGCACTGGCAGAAACAACTGCAAAAGAGGTACTAAGTAATTACTATAATTGAGATTAATTTCTTGTATTTGGAAAACTATATTTTGCAAGATCAGTTTCAACTCAGGTACATCAGCAAACTCTTTTTGTTTTGATTCAAACAAATCAAGTAATTGATCCCTGTCCATATCGGCGACACTCTCATCAATCCCAAATAAAGTAGCAAGACTATCAAAGCTTCTCATATTACCGACCCCATAGGATTCAAGCATTCCTCTAGCATATTCGTTAATGAGTTTCATTCCATCTTCGCCACGAACCAAGGCATCACCAAGCTTGGTAATCTTGTCAACATGATCATCATAAGTAGGTTGCAATCGTTTTGGGATATGCGGCATCACTTTGCGAGGATTAATAGCCCGACCAGCTTGCACTTGCACAGTTGGTTTTGGTGGTATGGTTTTGGTTTTTTTATTGGTGATCCGGACATTGGATTTTTGCTCAAGCTTGGCAGCCAGGATTGGATTTTGAGCTCGCAAGTCAAAATCCTTATTGACTTTGTTTTTATCAGCCTGAATAGATTGCTCTGCTTGAGAATCAGCTGGAGCTTTATAAAGTGAGTTATCACCGGTTTGTTTTGGCGCAATCTCATCTGATTTTTGACTTAAGTCAAAAACTTGGTGTTTTGGATCGTTATTTGGCAAGCCCTGATTGGGATTTATGTTTTCAGCCATATTATCAATGTGTTCAATGAGCAAGGATAAACCCTTAGCTAATTAACAATTCTAGCGATATTATTCCACAATAACCAAGTCTTAACCAAGTTATGTTCTTTTATCAAATGTAGACCTGTTTCAAATCAAAACAGATACAAAATATAGTAAAGAAGATAAGTCATGGCACAAACCGGAGCCACACCTGCCATTAGTGCAGTAAATAGCAAAACGATAGTAACAACAGCAGCTGCTGCTGATGCACCAGAGGCTAGTGGCAGCAAAAAGAAAGGTGTCAGCATTGGTGATATAGCTGCTGATTTAATTGATCCAAGAACAGGCAAGAAATCACAGCTTGCTGCTAGATTTGGAGACACAACGCTTGGTACAAATCCTGGAGTCGTCAAAAGACGAATTGGTAGAGCCGTTAATGTAAATGAGGGTGTACCAAATAAATATTCAACCAAAACAGTTATACCTCCCTTTAGTGATCCATTTGGCGGGACTGTAGACCCGCGTGCTCTTGATGAACAATTACAGGCATCTGGTCTCAATCTGGCAGCGCCAGGTAGTCAACCATTTCCACCATTCTTTCCAAGCTTTGGCAGTCAAGGTAGTGTTGGTGGTGGACCAAGCCCAGGTGGTGGTAGAGGTGGTTCTGGTAGAGACAGTGGTAGTTCTGGTGGCAGTGGATCAAGTGGCGGTTCTTCAGGGTCTAGTGGTAGCACTGGAGCTAGTGAAGCGGAGCTTGCTATTGCTAGAGAAGAAGGTAGACTAGAAAAAACCAGAGACGATATTATAGATGAGTACCTGGATACAAGAGGTGATGGAACGAATGACGATAATGTTAAATCATCAAACGAATATTTGAAAGGTGAATTAAACGAAAAACTCAAACTTAAATCTGGTGGAAAAGATGCTGACTTTACAAAAGCCATTGATAGTCTAATTGAAGAATTAAATACACCAAAACTATCTAATGAAGGAAGAAGAACCAAAATTCAAGAATTCATAGATGATCATGGACTTAAATCAATAGAAGAGATAAATCAAATCAAGAGATTAACTAGTAGAAATACAGCTGTCACATAGTTATAACCTCATCTTAACTTATATATGTATCAATAGATACAGAATCTAAGGAGATTTTGATATGGAACGCGCAGTAGGAGTACCCAGAAACATACCAAGAGACTTGAGCCTCAACAATGTAGTTGCTCAACGCAATGCAAGTTTTGGTGTTGCTAACAATAACCAAACTATACAAGAATTAGCAGATCAATCTGTTGCAAATAAATTCACCTCACCACTAAATTCTAATTCTCAAATTGATCCAAATCAATCACTTCAAAATGATTACATGGAAGCATATTTTGAAAATGCACGTAATCAAATTAAATTACAGACATCTTATGCGTTTATTCAAGCAGGTGCTCAGCTTGCAAAAGAAGGATTTGGCTTCTTAACAAATTTAGCTAGCAATAAATCAAATAAAGACAAAGGCAAAGAAACTAAAGATTCAGAGAAAGAGAAAGAAGCAAAAGAATTATTAGCCAAGAATGATGCTAAAGAAGCTGAGAAAAAGAAAGATGTTAACGAAACACAAAAGGCAACAGGCTAAACAATGTCAGGACAATCACTACCAGAAACGCGTAAAATAGCACAACAACTTAGTAACAATGCTAAATTAGCTCGTACTGGGCCTCGTGAAACAGCATTAGCATCTGTACGTGACGATAATCCTTCAACAGCACTTGTCGCCAATTTTGGAACAGGAGTTAGACCAGAAATTAAAGCAGACACTAAAAATCAATTATTCTCAAACTATAAACCCAAAGGTAAAAATCCCAGTGCAGCAAGTTTAGGCAATATCTTTGGTTTCATGAATGGTGATGAGGAGATGTTTGGATAATGGTTGGAAGATTTTCACCAAGACCACCACCGAGTAGTGCTGCACAATACGCTCTATCATCTATAAAAACGCCGATTCTAGATGGTCATCCAGCAGGTAGAAGTTTTGGTGTAGCAGGAAGAGCACCACTAGTAAGTCTTCCACCAAGAGTAGATTTTATCCCGCCAATCGGTGGCGCAAGACCCCTAGGTTATGCTGGAGGATTTAGTGGTAGTGGAATTGGCTCGAGTTATTCACCAAATGACAGTTATGAACCACATGATTCTGGACCAAATTTATCAAGTTCTGAGTCAGATGAAGAGACCTTAACTGATTTGGAAAGGCTTGTTAAAGAACAGGACAAATATAATAAAGCTGCTGAGGCGAAGAAAGAAAAATTAGAAAAAGAAAAGTCAATATTGGAAAATCAATCAGAAGATTATCCCGAAGATACCTCTGAGATACAAGAAAAAGAAGACGAAATTCAAAAAATAGAAGAAGAACAAAAAGCATACAACGAGAAAGTCAACGAAACTCTTGAAAAAGCCACAGAGTCAATTAATGCCAGCAACAAAGACGGTGAAGAAGCACTCACCGTAGATCAACTCAAAGAAAAAATCCTCAATGGTGATACTGTAGACATCAAAGCAAGAGTCAATGGTCTAGCACCAGAAAGTAGAGCAGAGCTTAATGAAATGATCCAAGCAATATTACAAAAAGAAAGAGAAGAAGAAAACAGAAATCAAAGCAAAGCAGCTCAAAAAAGTCTTGCCATGTCAGCTCCCCCTTCAAATATCGATCCAAATAGTTTAGACTTTAATACAATGTTCAGCTAACTACAAAGCCCTACCACAAGTCTGATCCCCATCTCTCTGCATAAATATTTTGTGTTGCCTGTCTGTCGTCAAGTAACCTTCAAAGATAGCCTTTTTGATTAAGCCATTATGTGAGTAAGTTACCATAAGGTTCCTGCGCATAGTTTGATCGATTTCGATATTGTCATTAGATGAATAACAAAGCCAAGTCTTAGCATCTGCTCTTGTTTCAAAAACATAGTTATCCAAACTCATATCAAGACCTTGTTCAAAGTGATCAGCTATAGTAAAGATCCTGGTTTTGGGTTCACCAGAAATATCAATTAATAAATCATAGGCACGTTCTTTGGGGGCAGGTTGTTTGTCTATTTGAATTGGTTGTTTAGTTTTCTTGGCTTTTTTGGCTTTGACTTCTGCGATCTTTTCTTTGGTGAGATCTTCTTGGATTGCTGCTTGCATTGCAAGAGCTTCAGTGAATTTGTCTTCTTCTTTTACTACAAGCTCTTGTTCTTTGTTTTCAAGTTCTTGTTTGCCAGTATCAAAGGCAGATCCGATATTGAGCTTAATGCCATCACTCTTGCAAAATGCGTAGGCAAGTGCTGCTTGGACATCTTCAATTTGCAGCCCTCTATTGCTTCTTAGTATATCTGTTTGAGACATGCCCTCCGCAAAACTCAACAGCAGATCAGCAACCGTAACCCTGGTTCCTTTAATACGTGCTTTGCCAGAACATACATTCTGATCAATAACAATTCTGTCTTCTGCTATTTTTTTTAAGTCCATAGACGTGCGCAAAACTGGTAGCCTCCTAGCTACCTCTTATTATATTCTGCCCAAGATTAAAAATGGCGATCCCGGGTATCTCCATTTTTAATCCCCCGGCAACAATTATCTTCCCAAGCCCCAGCCCGGCTATCACAAAAAGCACAGCCCGGGTATCACAAATAAATTCAAAAACAGTATATTTTTAGCCAAAATATTGTTGAGTTCTTTTAAAAGTATACAAAATTTGTGATACCCGGGCTGGGGTTTGGCAAGAATTTGCGTTATTGCGAAATTAGACTAGATTTGTTATGAAAGGTTCAAGAGCAAGGCATGCAAGCCCCGAAGGGGTTTATTCGAAGTTTATTCTGACTAGAGAGAACACCCTGAAGCTTGCTTCAAGGGTTGAACGGCAGAAAGAACGACGCACAGCGCCATTAGTCATAAATGAGAACTTGCATAACATAGCTATTGGACCTTTCCTGATAAATCTACTATAATTTGTTTGCTTATGGATTTACTTGCTCAGTTTTCGCACATACCCTTCTATATATTAGCTGCAGCTGCAGTTATATGCTCACTCGGGATGCTTTTTTTAAATAATCTAGTAAGGGCTGGCTTCTTACTAATTGGAGCCTTCTGCGCGATTGCAGGAATATACTTCCTCTTAAACGCCAACTTCGTTGCAGTCTCGCAAATACTAATTTATGCAGTCGGAATAGTCCTGGTCATTATCTTTGCAGTAATGCTCTGTAATCTGAAACAAAAACCAAGTGATGTTGATGATACAGAAGACAAAGTCGAACTGAACACAAGAAACATATTGGCACTAATAGTTTCAACAGGATTATTTACATTAATGGTCAAAGTCATCACTTCACAAGACTGGGATGCAATATCAGAACTAACAGGAGCAAAAGCCAACCTTGCATATTTAGACCAAGTCACTGGGCTTTATACAGCAAGAATAGGTCAACTAATGCTTAGTAACTATATAGTGGCTTTTGAATTGATCTCAGTATTATTACTGATCGTACTCGTTGGAGCGATCATACTTTCAAAAAAAGAATTAGACACAAAGGAAGCCGCATAGGCAGATCAAAAGGATATAACAATGGAAATCGGACTAAATCACTACTTAATACTCTCAGCACTTTTGTTCTCAATTGGTATCTATGGCTTGATCACAAGGAACAACGCCTTCCGCGTACTCATGAGCATCGAAGTAATTCTAAACGCAATCAATATCAACTTTGTAGCTTTTGCACACTATATCGATCCAATCATGGTCAAGGGACAAGTCTTCAGCTTGTTTGTCATGGCAATTGCAGCTGCAGAAGCAGCCATCGGTCTTGCCCTACTGTTATTAATATACAGAAACAGGGTAAACATCAGAATGGATAGCTTTGCTACCATGAAATGGTAATTATGTCTGAGACACTAAAAAGAGATGCTGAATATCTGTCCCCAGCTTTGGGACGTGCCTTTGATCTTGTAGCCGTAAAAGGCGAGGGATCATTTTTGTATGGTGAGGATGGCAAAAAATACCTTGACCTAACAAGTGGTATTGCCGTAAACCAGCTAGGGCACTGTCATCCAGAAGTGGTTGAGGCAATCGCAAAACAAGCAGCTTCATGCATTCACACGAGTTGTGTAGTTCATTATCCAGCCAATATTGACCTTGCCGAAAAAATAGCAAGCATCACTCCAGGTGATCTCAACAATACTTTCTTCTGTAACAGCGGAGCAGAGGCTGTTGATGGCTCAATCAAGTTTGCCAAAAAACTTAAACCAGGACGAACTAACTTCATCGCATTCAAGGGTGCGTTTCACGGACGTTCTCTTGGTGCAACTGCATTTACAAGCTCGAAGTCAGCTTACCGCAAGTTTTATGATCCACTAATTCCAGGAATTCACCATCTCAGTTTCCCTAATATTTATGAAGCTAAAACTCAAGAAGCCAGAGACAAATTAGTAGAACATCATGAAAAGATCTTCTTGAGCTATTTTGATACAGTAGTTCACCCTGAATCTGTTGCAGCAATTATAATTGAGCCAATGCAAGGAGAAGGTGGATATATTCCAGCTCCTGGTTTAGATGGCAGTAAGAACTATCTTCAATTCCTGAGAGATTTTTGTGACAAACATGAAATACTTTTGATTTTTGATGAAGTACAATCTGGGATTGCTAGAACTGGTAAATGGTTTGCCTCAAATCATTATGGAGTAGTTCCTGATGTTCAATTAATGGCAAAAGGTCTCTCTGGCGGGCTTCCACTAGGAGCATTCTCCAGTCGTAAAGAACTAATGTATGAAATGCCACCTGGCTCACATGGTACTACTTTCGGTGGTAACCCTATTTCCTGTAGAGCAGCTTTGAAATTACTAGAGATTATAGAACGCGATAATGTGATGGACAATGTTAACGCAAGATCAGAGCAAGTATTTAAGTTCTTTGAATCGAAGTTCCCTGGTTCTGACAGCCGCAAACCACGTGAAGACCTTAATGACAAAATCAAAGTTAGAGGTTTAGGTTTGATGATTGCATTAGTTTTCCCTGATGCCGAAACAGTTACTAAAGTCAAAAACTATGCCTATGACAAAGGCGTACTCTTACTTGGTTGCGGTACATATGGCAATATCATTCGCCTGGCACCAGACCTTACAATCACAGCAGAGAACCTGCAACAAGGTCTTGATATAATTGCTGAAGCGATTGCAAAATAAATTATGCCTAAAATAATCAACTATAATCCAGCAAATATCAAAGAGATAGTTTCAGAACACGAGGTTTCAACTAGTCAAGAGCTTGATGCGATGCTGGAAAAGTCAACTAAGGCATTTAAAATTTGGTCAGTGATGCCAGCTCCCAAACGCGCTCAGTACCTAATGAAGGCAAATGCAATCTTTACCGAACGTAAGGAAGAACTATCCTTGGCTCTACATAAAGAAAACGGCAAACCACTTGAAGAAGCTCGTGGTGAAATTCAAGAGATCATAGATGTCTTTGATTTTTTCAATGGAGAAGGTAGAGCGATCTATGGCATGACCGGACAATCTGAGATGCCTGACAAAGCGATAATGACAATTCGCCAGCCTATTGGGCCGGCTGTTTTCATCACTGCCTGGAATTTTCCAGCAGCTGTACCATCATGGAAAGCAGCTCCAGCATTGATTGCCGGCAATACTTTTATACTCAAGCCTTCGGAGCTTGCTCCTCTATCAGGCAAACTATTTGTTGACGTTCTTAATGAAGCAGGGCTGCCTGATGGCGTAGCTCAAGTTGCCATGGGTGCTGGTGAAGTTGGTGAATACCTAGCCAAATCAGATCACACCAAGATAGTTAGTATCACTGGTTCTGTAGCTGTGGGAAGACACGTCGCAGGAATTGCAGCAGCTGGCTTCAAAAAATGCGCACTTGAACTTGGTGGCAAAAACAGTACTATCGTACTTGCTGACGCTAATCAAGAACTTGTGGCAGATGGCATACTCTGGGGCGCTTATGGCACTGGCGGACAACGTTGCACTAGCACCAGTAGATTGATTATTGACAAAGCGATCTCAGGGCCTATATTAGAGAAACTAAAAACTCAAGCAGCAAAGTTCTACGACAAAGACAAAAAGCAATCAGCGATCAACTACGCGCCAATTATTAGTCTCAAACAATTAAACAAAATACATGGCATGGTTCAAGCAGCACTAGCTGAAGGAGCCGAATTGGTTTGTGGTGGAGAGATTCTTGACGATGGTTCTCATCAAGGCTATTTCTACGCACCAACGATCCTCAAAACCAAACATGGCATGAAGATCACCAAAGAAGAAGTTTTTGGTCCGGTACTTGCTGTAATGGAAATTGATTCAACTAATAAAACTCAAGAAGAAGTACTTGAAGAAGCTTTGGCAATATCAAATGATGTTGATTACGGTCTCTCAAATTCAATCTACACCAAAGATGTAAATCTCGGCATGAAAGCCGTTCATAGATTCGAGTCTGGCTTAGTCTATCTCAATGCACCAACTATTGGAGCAGAGTGCGGCGGCGCTAGTTTATTTGGTGGCTGGAAAAATACCGGCAACGGTTCTAGAGAATCAGGAGTGGCTGCTTTTGAGACTTATACACAGTATAAGACTATTGCAATTGACTACTCAGACTCCTTACAACGTGCACAAATAGACTAAGAACCTTCTCCCAAATCACCTACTACTGCGTATGTATTTCCGTTGTATTACGGGGGACCCAGTTCCACTTGTATAAACTATGCGTATTCAGCAACCCTGAACAATGGCGGCTCAGCCAAACAGCCTTGTAAGAACTTCGCAAGCCTTGCATCTGGAAGCTTTTCGAATAGGCTCTATTAAACCTCTACGTAACAACATTAAATAACGAAGTATTGTGTTTTTTAAATTCAGACACGTGGTCTTTAGTAATCCCTAGACTCTCAGCTATTGTACGCATCGCTTCACCAGTCTCCTTCAAATCTCTTGCTAAATTAAAAACTTCAAAAACTGACCCTTGTTGAATCGGTTTAATTTCCCGCATATATAGATCTTTATAAGTAACTGAATTAACATCATCCAATTCATTCAGTTCTCTGCCATTAAGTCCTTCAGGCAAATCAACATCCAAACGCAATGCAACTGCTTGCTTGCGTGCCTTAAAATCATCAAGCACAGAAGATAGTGCACTATTGCCTGGATAACGTCCTGCATATGATTTAAGTTGATCCTCTGTCATCGTACTCATCTCAGACTTGAGTGAGTCTGCTACTTTGTTAGCTATTAAATCTAAATACTCTGGAGTCAATTCTGGCTGACCACTAGCATTGAGTGGCGGATTGTTTCTATAAATACTTTCAAGAACAGCTGTTGAGCTTGTAGACATTTCAAGCATCGCTATCAGGTTCTCGCGTTTCATGTTCTTGTCAAAAGTCTCAAGTTCCTTAATGGCACTGCCGCGCTCACCTGGTCCAAAATAGACACTGTGTCCGCTAAACTTGCTTGAAATGCTACCACCAGCACTATCATTGATTTTATAACTGTGATTATCCTTGACTGCTCTACTGAGTGTCAAACTTGGATCAATTTGTAGATTAGAATTATCTCTGCCCATAATGTCCCTTGTCCCTAGCAATACAAGGCAGCACGGCATGGCTATTTGATAGCAACATGATAGAATTGGCAAAATGGCAGCGAAAAAGCAGAATTTATGGTCATCTCGGTTTGAAACAGAGCCTGCAAAGATTCTCCAAGAGTTTAATGCCAGTATTGGTTTTGATATTGTGATGTTTGAGCAGGATATTGCTGGATCAATTGCACACAGTAAAATGCTTGCAAAACAAGGGATTATTAGCAAAGCTGAATCTAAATCAATAATTGAAGGTCTAAACAGCATCAAAGCAGAGATTGCGATGGATCCACAAGAATGGGCAGCAGAACGAATTGCTGATGAGGATTTACATATGGCAATAGAAGCAAGACTCACGACGCTTATCGGCGATGATGCTAAGAAATTACATACTGCAAGAAGCAGAAATGACCAAGTTGCAACAGACCTCAGATTGTATCTAAGGATTCAATTGGCGCAATTACAAGAAGTCTTGAAGCAACTAAGATCCTCACTGATTAAAAGAGCCAAAACAGATATAGATGTAATTATGCCAGGCTACACTCACCTGCAGCAAGCACAAGCAATTTCACTTGGTCATTTTTGGATGGCTTACCAAGAAAAGTTCTCAAGAGATAGTGCAAGACTTGAAGATGCGTTGAAGAGAATCAATGTCAATCCACTTGGTTCAGGCGCACTAGCTGGATCTACTTTTGATATAGACAGAAACCTTACAACAAAAGAATTAGGCTTTGACTCAGCTTCAACTAATAGTCTTGATGCAGTTTCTGATAGAGACTTTGTACTTGAGTATGAGTTTTGTTTATCAACTATCATGCTTCATCTCTCGCAACTCGCTGAAGAGATGATAGTCTGGAACTCACAAGAATTTAACTACATAGAAATCTCAGATGGTTTTGCAACTGGCTCAAGCATGATGCCACAGAAAAAAAATCCAGACATCCCAGAACTACTTAGAGGCAAGGCTGGTAGAGTGATTGGAGTACTCAACGCACTTATGATCACAGTCAAGGGACTGCCACTTTCTTATAACAAAGACCTGCAAGAAGATAAAGAACAGCTCTTTATGGCAAACGAAACTACCATCAAGTGTGTTGCAATTGCAACTGAGTTTATTAACAACATCAAAGTCAACAAAGAAGCAATGTACCAAGCAGTTGCAAACAGCTACTCAGCAGCAACAGACATTGCTGAATACTTAGTCAAACAAGGACTAGCGTTTAGAGATGCTTACTCTATCGTTGGACAAATAGTCAAATACGCAATAGAACAAAAAAAATATCTCAAAGATCTTAGTCTTGGAGAACTGCAAAAGTTCTCTGATAAATTCACCAAAGAGCTTGATCTAAGTCCAGAGGCTTGCGTTGATGCTAGAGATGTTTTTGGCGGGACGGCAAGGAAGAGAGTTAGAGAAGCTATTAAGAATGCACAAAATTAGACCAAGACGACTACGACTCAATGCAATGCTTCGTGACTTAGTTCAAGAAACTAAAGTCACTGCAAATGATTTAATCTACCCACTATTTATTAAAGAAGGTGAAGACTCTAAAGAAGCAATAAAATCAATGCCTGGAATCTATAGATGGGGGCTCAAAACCATTCTCACAGAAATCCAGTCAGCAACAGAACTTGGCATCAAAGCAATTGCTTTATTTCCTGTCATTGACCCAAGTCTCAAAACAGAACTAGCAGAAGAAGCAAGCAACCCAGAAGGTTTAACTCAAAGAGCAATCAAAACTATCAAAGCCAAATTCCCAGAATTATTAGTCATCTCAGACATCGCTCTTGATCCCTACACTAGCCATGGACACGATGGATTAATTCAAAACGGTAAAGTCATCAACGATGAAACAGTCGAAATACTAGCTCAAATGGCAGTTGTGCAAGCACAAGCTGGTGCAGACATTGTCGCTCCATCAGATATGATGGATGGCAGAGTTGGAGCAATAAGACATGCATTAGATGAAGCTGGCTTTCAAGATACTTTGATCATGTCATATACAGCAAAATATGCGTCATGCCTCTATGGTCCTTTCAGAGATGCTTTAGAAGCAGCGTCATTGCGAGCCACTGAAAGTGGCGCGGCAATCTCCCAGGTGGTGCCGGCTGACAAAAAAACCTACCAAATGAATCCAGCAAATTCAACAGAAGCAAACAAAGAACTAAACCATGATTTACTTGAATCAGCAGACATAGTCATGGTAAAACCAGCTTCTTGGTATCTTGATATAGTCAAAAATTTCAAAGAACAAAGTCATGTACCAGTAGCAGCTTATCAAGTAAGCGGCGAGTATGCAATGATCCATGCAGCAGCAGCAGCTGGCTATATAGATTTGGACCAAGCCATCAAAGAATCATTAACGTCAATTAAACGAGCAGGAGCTGACTTGATTTTGACTTATTTTGCAAAAAACTACTTAGAGATCTAATCATCTACTATAACGTTTTGCTTTGATTTTGCTCACTCGGGAGCAAGCTCCCTGGTTTTTGGCTACTTTCTAATAAAACATGAAATACTGTCGTTTATCTTGTATACTGTCACTATGCCAATAAAGATGTTAACTAAACTATCTAAAAATTCATATCTGCTTGATCTAGAAAAAGAGGCAGTCAAAACTAGATTTAAAGACAAAATGGACAATCTGATTAATGGTTGGAGATAATCAAAGATTCAACAGAAGAGTAGTTCTGGGGGCACAAAACGAAGAACTGTTAAGCAATGTAACAGCTGATAATAAAACCAATCGTGCAAACAAATTAGCTGCTAGAAAAGCTGCTAAGAAATTAAGATCATCCACACCAACCCCTCAAGAATTAGTTATTGAAAAGCATCAAGTTGCCGGCTCTGGTCTAACCGTCTCCACTCTTGCAACGGATAAAATCAACGGAGAAGTAACGAGATCACTAATTGACCTCAAAAAAGACTTGCCAGCAATATTAGGAGAATTAGTAGAAGACAAAATCCAAAGTATCAATGGTAAAAAGGATGTCAAATTTGGTTATGGTAGGTTATTACAATTACAAAAACAATTCCACACTAGTGCTAAAGATAGCAATGAACTAAGACAAATAGAGTTGATTAACAAGGTAGAAGACCAACTTGAATATTTCTTCAGCACACAACGAAATAAAACAAAAAATGTTCAAGTAGACTATACACACTATCAAACAGCCAAATCAAATGACAAAGGGACTGAAGATGCCAAAGCAAAATATCTAAATAATGTTAAAGATTTGTATCAATGGATAAACTCATGGTTTCAAAATTTTGTTATAAATATAATGAAGCAAGAATCAAATAATCCACAAATTAAAGTATTGCTAGATTTTGTTGAAGATACAACTACTGAGCTTGTCGCTAAACATGCTGAAGAACTACCTATCTATGAAACAAATTTAACTAAACAAGCACTGGTAGATTATATTTTCAAACACACATTACCAATCTTGCTTGGTCAATATGGACTTGTAACTACCGTGGATAATGAGGGCAAAAGTATATACTCTATCAATATCCCTCAAACACAAGAAACAATCTCCAAATCTGGTATCGATATTTCATTGAATAGACAAATACCTGCTAGTGCAATTGTGAGTCCATATACTTTATTCAATAGTCACGGCAATCTCATGGTTGATCTAATTCAATTTAAATATGAAACAGCTGCAAGCTTTAAACAAGGTAGTCTTTTATTGGATGAACTTATTGAACACATGAAATCTATTAAGCAATTAGACTTTATTAGCTGTCCTGCTATCTCTCAATATTGGTTCTTAGCAAATTCTACTAGGTTGGCAACAGGAGCACTTGGGCGACTCAAAACTAATTCAGATACAAAAACTGCATCAAAAGTATTCAATACAAACTTAGAAAAAAAATCTATTGATATTGAATCAAGCAATATAGCCAACACTGCATTAATAGAAAGCCTAGCAAGACTAGAACATGGTAGTGGAGATATTTATAAACAACAGAATGAGATCTACTATAATGGCATAGATACATTACTCACTGAACAATCAAGCTTAAGAAACTTCCTTGACATGTTTTTTCCTAAAGGAATTGAGATACCATTATCAGAGTTTGAAAATAATTTCACAACTACAAAAACAGATGATGCAGAGATTGAAGAAGAATTGATAGAATACCTAGATAGAAAGTCCAGAGAATTCATAAAGCAATATATTCAAAACATAGACTTACAACTTATTCTTAGTGTCTTCCCTAGAGTAGAAGCTTCGATAAGATCAATGCAAACTATTAGCAATAATCCAATACAAGACTTGATGGACAACATAGCTGGGATCGTTATCCCAAACACTGTCAATAATGCTTATAAATCAAATGCAGACCAAGTAGGCAAGAATTATCCATTACCAGGTGTAACTCAAAAAGTCCTTATCACTAGATTATTAACAGAGAATCTAATTCCAAACGGAAAAAGGATCTCAGAAGCTGTTGACTGGGAAGCATTAAGCAAAATTGATTTTATGCAAATATCAAGCTCTGCAGATTTTGATTATAGATGGAAACAGTATCAAGCAACAAAAACTGATCCAACTGGCTTATGGCAACTTAGAGCAGCTTGGTATCAATATATGAATGACAATCTCAATAATTTTCAAAAAGTAGATAAATTTGTACGCAACCAAACTCTCAAAAAAGCAGCAGATCAAATATTGGACAAAGAATTTGTGGCTAATAGTCAAAAGCAATGGGTTTTTGATCAAATAAAAGCCAAAGCTCATATTGAAATAAAAAATCAATATGGTTCAAATCTGGATTTATTAAAATGGCAAGATTTTTATAAAGGAAGTGGCTTGTTTAGTCCAATGACCTGTTAGACCTGGCATCATTGAACATCTAAAGAGCAAAGCAACATTAGATGTATCAAGCCAAAAAACTAGCTCTTAGACTCTCAATCATAGTTGCTGTTGCAAGATTGGATGTAGAACCAGGAGCAAAAGCTTTGAGCATATGTTCAAGGCTATTAATCTTGGATTTAATAGAATCATTGTATTTGTATTTTGCATGACGAGCAGCTTCTTTAATAGCCGCATTTATAAGTCCACGTTGCTCACTAGCTTTTAAATCTTTGACAGTTGTCATCCAGATCTCTTCAAGCTTTGCTAGCTCATTTATAAATTCAAGTTGTTTTTCATTATGAACAATTTTGGCTTCTAGGTCTTTAAGCATTTGAGTCGTCACTGGGTCTGAATTTAATTTAGTTAAAAACTTCATTAGTTTATCTATGTCTTTGGTTATAGATTTTTTAGATTTTTTGATTCGTTTTTCCAAGTTAGCAATTTCTTTACCGATTGATTTGTAATAATTAGAATAATCACTAAGATCATTCTCAATTTCAAAATCAGTAGAAGATTGAATATCTTGAATGTGTTCGCTACTTGATCTATCAAAGGCAATATCAATTTGCTCAAACAAAGTATTAATTTCAGAACTAAGTCCAGAACCTATATGTTCTTTAAATGCCTTAATTTCTGTAAATAGTGTTGAATTATGCATATATACATTAATAGGCTAAGAAATCAAAGTTATCATTTGATTAAACAGATAGAAAGTCAATAAATATTGTAAAAGTGGTGGTCAGAGGCATGGACATGAGCGCTAGCTCATGACAGACAAAAGGTCTACTGCATGGCAGTTCAATCCGGTATTAAGTAGTTTGTGAATAAGTGGTGGTCAGAGGCATGGACATGAGCGCTAGCTCATGACAGACAAAAGGTCTAATGCATGGCAGTTCAATCCTGTATTAAGTAATTTGTGAATAAGTGGTGGTCAGAGGCAGGATTGAACTGCCGACACGTGGATTTTCAGTCCACTGCTCTACCAACTGAGCTATCTGACCATGAGCTTAAAAATATTATCACAGAAAGAAAAACATCACCCTGAAACTATAATTAAAATCCACCTGTATTACGTGATGAGGTGACGATTATGCAATATTCTGCTAAATTGTTAATGATGGAATTTATATACAGTCATTCGTTAAGCACAATACTCATTCTTTTGAGTTTAGCTGCGGCAAGCATTGCGATCTTTGAGATGAAAGAGGACAGAGCTAGACATATATCACTTGGGGCAAGTATTTTAGTTTTGCTTATCACCCTCAAGCAATATTTTGGACTATTTAATCCAGAAAACACGAATCCACAATTAGCAGAGTCCTATCATTGGCTTGGACCAATCAATTTCTCTATTGCAGTTGATGGTTTATCCTTCTCAATGGTTTTACTAACAGCGATCCTTTTACCTTGTGTAATCATTGCAAGTAAGCCAATCGCACAAAAACGTCAACCAAGACTTTATTACTCACTTATTCTAATCCTGTCACTGGCAGTGATGGGAGTATTTATGGCAAAAGACATGTTCTTGTTTTTCTTGTCTTGGGAACTAGAATTAATCCCAATGTATTTCTTGATAGCAATTTGGGGTTCCAAAAATCGCAACTACGCTTCAATGAAATTCCTACTTTATACATTTGCAGCAGGTATCGCCTTATTGCTTGGTCTCTTCTGGTTATTAACAGCCACTGGTTTTTCTAGCTTTGATATGGTAGAAATTTCTAAGCTCACATCAACTCTTAGTGACGGAACTCAAATGGGTATCTTCTTACTTTTTGCAACATGCTTTTTAATCAAACTACCTTCTATACCTTTCCACACTTGGTTGCCAGACGCTCACGTAGAGGCGCCAACCCCTGTCTCCATGCTGCTTGCTGGTATTCTTCTCAAAATGGGTTGCTATGGTCTAATTAGATTTGGACTTGATTTCTTCCCAGCCGTGATAATCAAATTGGCTCCAGCATTAGCGATACTTGGAGCAGTGAATATTATCTACGCAGCTTATACGGCATTAATACAAACTGACCTCAAAAAAGTAATCGCATATTCATCTATCTCGCATATGGGCTTTATTTTATTAGGACTTGCAAGTCTTAATACGGCTGGTTACAGCGGTGCAGTTTTTCAAATGTTTTCTCATGGTTTAATTTCAGCAGCTCTATTCATGATTGTCGGAATGCTATATGAAAGAACTCACACTCGTGAAATTGAAGAACTTGGTGGACTAGCTAAAGTCATGCCAACAACATTTTATTTGTTTGTACTTGCTGCAATGGCCAATCTTGCCCTGCCAGGACTTTCTGGCTTTGTTGGTGAGTCATTAATTTTCTATGGTGTCTTCAGTGCTGACAGTCCGGCAAGTGGCTTTGATCCAGTGAAGATCTCAGCAGCTGTTGCTGCACTTGGAGTGATTCTCACAGCAGCTTATATGCTTTGGGTAAATCAAAGAGTATTTTACGGAGAGATCAAAGACAAGTGGCTTAAACTAACTGACGCAAGAGGATCAGAGCTGACTGTACTTGGAGTATTGCTTGGTCTGTCGATTGTCTATGGTTTATTTCCAAGTTTTATCAACAATATTTATGAGGCACAACTAGATACTTTGGCTTACTTTAGTTCCAAGTTTGTAATTTCATGATATATATTTGGACACTTGCAATAATTCTTTCAACAAGCTTGCTTGGTGCTCAAGCTTATTA
>JABHOV010000034.1 GCA_018695135.1 Candidatus Melainabacteria bacterium
GATTGTGATGAGTATGATTTGTTTGGTGAATTGAAGTTGTGAGTATTGTAAAGCCCTATTTTGACTCGTTAAATCATATTTCTGAACGGCTTGATGGATTAATTGAGGGACTTAGTGAGTTGCGTGTAGGTGACGAACGAGGTACTATGGGTAATTTAATGGTGCATTATCAAGGACAGTGGGCTGGCTGGCAAGAGTGCTTGCCTCCTGCTCAGGATTTGGTTTTGGATTTTGCTTTACACCAAGGTAAGCCAGAATTATTGATAAAAGTTTTGGAAATCTTGAACCAGGTTTTTAGGGTTGATCTTGATCAACCATCTACTGCTGGTAGGCAGGCTAATGTTATTGCTCGAGCTAATTTTATGGGAGCAATTTTTGATCGACTAGGAGAAGTTTATATCTCAATTTGCAGAGGAAGTTCTGAACTAAGAGAAAGTTTTGAAGCATGGATGAAGAATTTAGTAATTGATAATGAACATAAGGATTTGCGGGAAGAAATGGTCACCGCAATTAATACTAGAAATAGACGAATGTTGCAATTTGTTCCTTTGAATTTAGATACTAATGGCTAGTAACTTGAGTTTTTGTTTTAGAACTAGGGTTCTTGACTAGGCTATTAATATTCTTGGCACTAATAATCTTGGCACCAAGCGCTTCTTGGTTTTGTAGTTTGCGGAAACTAGACTCCGGGATAATGATTTCTTTGTAGCCAAGTTTGCTACATTCTCTAATGCGAGCTTCTATATCAGTGACTGATCTAATCTCACCAGAGAGTCCTAGCTCACCGAGCGCGACGATGTCCCGATCATTGCTTTGTCCCATAGCACTATTGTAAATAGCTAGAGCGATAGCAAGATCAAGCGCTGGATCTTTGATATTGATTCCACCGACTACGTTGAGATAGATATCAGTTTTGGCAAGGCTAATTCCGAGGGTTTTTTCTATAATGGCAAGTATTTGATGGAGCCGATTGATTTCTACGCCGTTGGCTATGCGCCTTGGGTTTGAGTAGTCAGAACCAAGAGTGAGCGCCTGTATTTCAAGCAAGATGGTACGCTTGCCTTCCCTTGCTGCAAAGAGCATACCGCCTGATTTTTCTTCAAGAAAAATAGCAGATGGATTGGTAACATCAATTAAGCCATGAGCTTCCATTTGAAAGATTGCAATCTCGTCAGTGGAACCAAAACGGTTTTTGATACTACGTAAGAAACGGATATTGGAGTCTCTACTGTTTTCAAACTGCAGCACCGTGTCAACCATATGCTCAAGCATCTTGGGTCCAGCAATATCACCTTCTTTGTTGATATGTCCAACTATAAAGATTGGCACGTTGATACTTTTGGCTAGGCGCATCAGGTTACCTGTGCAGTCGCGTATCTGGCTTGGTGAACCTGGTACAGAGTCTAGCTCTGCCATGTAGACAGCTTGAATACTGTCTATGATAACGAGATTGGGTTCGAGACTTTCGATTTCATTGATGATTGAATTTAAATTATTTTCTGCATAGACCAAAATCTCTTTGCAATCAGGTTTAATACCAAGCCTATTGGCTCTGAGTCTGAGTTGTCTACTAGATTCTTCAGCACTTACATAAAGCACAGTGAGATTTTGCTCGGCAAAGTTCTTGCTGACTTGAAGTAGTAGTGTCGATTTACCAATACCTGGCTCTCCTCCCATGAGCGTTAGTGAGCCTGGTACAATGCCTCCTCCTAGTACTCTATTGAGTTCTTCTGATTTACTATTGTATCTGCTGACTTCGTCTTCTTTGATCTGGTCAAGTGTAAGTAGTTTTGACTCTGCCTTAGTGAAGAGGTGTCTGGTCTTGTCTTTTTTGACTTTGGGTTCTTTGGGCGCTTCTTTAAATGAGTTCCAGTCAGAGCAGCTTGGGCATTTGCCAAGGTAGCCAGTTGATTCGTGTCCGCAACTTGCACAGAAGAAGATAGAGCCTTTGTTCATGCCCACTCCTTTTTTAAACGGTCGCGCTTCACAACTGCGTTGTTGCGCTTACCCTGGCAGAAGAAGATGGATGACTTACTCATAATGAGAAACCTACCTTGTTTTTGGATTGGCCGTTGTCGTAGATAATTAGTTTTTTGATTATGGTAAGAATTTCTCTGATTCTTTGATCGTGGAAGGATGTGGTTTTTTCTAGTTTGTTGATTTTGTTAGTTAACTCCTTGTTGCTTGTAAGAAGATTTCTCATTCTTACAAATGCGCGAATTATTTGTATACTTGTCTCAATTGCAGTTTTACTATTTAATATTGATGCCAACATAAGAGCGCCATGTTCAGTAAAAGCTCGTGGTGAAACGCTAGAATGCTTGGTATTGTTGAACCGGTCGCAATTTGCGACCAGTTCGCTTGTTTCCTTGATATTTAGCTCAAACATGAAGTCCTGGGGAAATCTGTGTAGGTTTCGTTTAACTTGTTCATTTAGTCTTCGTGTTGATACTCCGTATAATCTGGCTAAATCAGCATCAATCATCACCCTTTGTCCCCTTATTTCAAGGATCAAATCTTCAATAATCAAGTCATTATCTATTAGTTTAGTCATATAAAGTCCTTGTTTTTCCTGAATTCGCCGCGATTTGCGGCGAAAACATTGATGTGGTCACAAACTGTGACCACATCAATGTTTTCAAGACTTATCACAGATTGTGATAGGTTCATCCATTTTAGCACATACAAAGATAAGGGTCAAGTTAAATAGTTCTAAGGATCAGTTTTTAGCAAAAACTATTATTCATGATCTCACCAAGTCCACCCGCACCAGGGAGGATGTATTGATGATCGGTTAGTCCACTTTCTTCTTCCAAGAGTTCACCAGGCTGCGCGCGCAATGCAGCTTCTGAACTGGCGCCTCTATCGAGGCGCAAACCATAAACAATTAGTTCCGGGTGATCTTGCTTGATGCGTTTGATATAGTCAGGTGTCACTATCAAGTGCATAGTGATGAATTTAAGAGCTTTACCTTTGACAGTTTCTTTGTAGTGGTTAATGGCTTTAGAGATTGAGCCGCCCGTCGCGCCCATTGGATCAGGAATTAACACAATTGCTTCGTCTACATCGCCGCCTATTTTTGAACCAGACAATGTAACACCAACAACTTGATTGTTTTCATCAGTCTTGCGTGCCATATACAGATGGTCTTGTCTTACCAAGTCCGGATTGAGAGTTTGGTTGAGAGTCTTGAAGCAGATTTCGCCAGGCAAAGTGCCAGCGCGTGCAATGTCAACAACGATAGCTCTTGTCTCAGGTTCAACTACTCTACCTGTCCAATAACCGCGCTCATCGATATTTGCCATGCGAGTCCTGACCGTATCTTGTTTTTGCGGGAACTCATTGTTGATGACTTCTTTAATAAGATGAGTGTAAAGAGCAGCAACTATATAATTGATTACCGGTTGTTTGGTTTTGTCTTTGCTCAAATTTGCTAAGTGGCTATGTAAAAAAACGTCATCAAGTATATGATAGTTGTCGCCGTATTTGTGTTCTAGGTAGCCGGTATTTGTCTGCATAGTGGTGGTAGTCATTAATGCTTGATTTTAGCACGCTATAATTATGCCTATGGACACTATAGAAATTAACGGCAAGAGTTTTGAAGCGGCTGCTATTCCAACACCCAATTCCAATATTTTATTAATCAAAACCGAGCAAGGTTTTTTAGGTTGCGGCTATTTTGATATTGCAACAGCAGACAAATTAAATGAAGCAGTTGCGATTGTTACTGGTGTTACAAACTATGATGAGATGCTTGAAGCTAAAGTGGTGAGGATGAGCAAGGCTGCTAGTGAGTGCGGGGTGATAGAGGGAATGAGCGGGCAAGAGGCTTTGTTGAAACTAACTTAGCTTTGAGTGACCCATGTTTGACCATTGAAAACTAGTCTGTAATTAAATTCTGACTTTGTACCTTGAGTAAAGAATCTACAAGTATTATGGCCTAGTTCTATCCAGGCACCAGTTTGTCCATCTATTGTTGTTAAATCAACTGTGTCATCACTTAAAGTGCTAGCTCGGATTTTATATTTGATGTCTGGATATATTAAATCAAGAAGGTGTTTTGCCCTAAGGTTCTCTGGTTGCTCTGCAAGCTGACTAAAAAGATAATTATAGTTCGTTCCATTGGTATAGCCGTAACTCGCATCAACAGAAATTAATTGTGTCCTAGCATCATCATAGAATTGAACGATACTGGTTCCTTCTGGTATTTCAAGAGTTTGGTATATTTCTTCTACTGTTGAATTTAACACTTGAGCCAAGTTTTCAACTACTAATGAGTAGGACGGACGACCATTTTCTTCTAAATAGGCCTTGAAAGCTACTTCATCAGGATATTTGGAGAGAAGGTGTGTTAAGCTGTCCCGTCCTATAATAAGGGAAATTCTCAACAGAGCCATCTTCATTAGCAAGCTCTCTAGTTGCATTGATTAACTTGCCATCAATTTCTGGCCATGTTTTGGAAAGCATTAATAACTCAAAAGAGACTTCATTTTCATAACGAGTTGCTTGGTGTCGTCTGAGGTATTCAGCTCTTAAGTTTGTGATGTAATCAATATTACAGCCTGTTTGAAAGACAAGTTCTTGTGTGTCTAATCCAGTGATAGTTTCCAAGTTAGTAATAAAGGCTCTCAGGAATTCTAGATTAGTTTGTTTGTCTTCAGGCTGAGGACTACTAAAATGTTCGGTAAATAATTTGTCGATATCTTCTGGGCTGTAAATTGATCTGAGTGCGGTATTGATGTCGCTGCCTAATGTAAAACCAGACTTGTCGTGTGCTATCGGTGTCCACAGGCTAGTTTGATCATCGTAGTTTAAGCTCATGAGTTTTTCAATTACCAATTTGTTTTTATTTATTTTAGTGTTGTAGAAAGTTAGGTCTTCACCATTAAAGTCAACCCTTACTTCATCAAAGCCATTTGGTCCATTGGCTTTTTGGAACATTGTAAAAGAAGACTGTGTGTTGGATTGAACAGCGTTGCCTTGGCTGTTATAGACTATCCCTAATTCAAGATCTGGTTTGATTGATTTGAAGACTTTAAGGGCTTGTAATCTATTACTTTCTTCTTTTGTAAAAGTTTTCAGGTAATCACTTTGCAGTGATTGTATTTGGGCTGGAGTATTTTGAAACCAACCTCTAGTAGCAAGGAAGTAAGGAAGCATCATAAATGCATGTTTGAAGTGATCTGTGGGATTTTTGAAACCATATGCATTAATAAGCTCATCTATTGTTACAGTTGTTGATAGCAAGTGATTGGCTTCTTGAAGAATATCTTCTAAGGCAGTATAGGCTTTTGTCTCTCCTTCTTGTATCATTTTCTGGATTTGAGGATTAGGTTGTGATTTAATGTATTCACCAACCTGTTGTAGTTCTGTAGTTTGATTTGTTTTTTCTTTAGGCAACATCGTTGCTTTTAATTCAGGATCTATACTTTCAATATCGATTTTATTCCAATCTTCCGCCTCAGCATTGGCATTAATAAAATCAATAAATTCGTGTCTAAGCATGCAATCATTCCAAAGTGTTGTCGCTGCTGCAATCTTAACCTCGGGTATTACTGATGCTTGACCAGCTTGAAGGAAAAGAGGTTCTTGGCTAAGATCTAGAATTGATTTCCTTTGACCACTGAGCGCAATAGTCCAGTTCTTGATTTGTTTCAAGTCTGCCTGAGCTTGCTTATTGAGCTTTTTACTTTCTAGGAATTTGTTAATCGCATCGAACCTTTTCATCGGAATTACTTCATTGCTTTGAGTTTGTTTTACGGCTTGATCAATTAAGTCTAGCCAGTCATTTGTATCCTTGGAATAAAGCCTGTCACTTGGACTCATGATTTCGTTAAGTATGATTGCTTCTGTGGGATTTATTTTTTGTGTTGATATAGCTTTAAGTGCACCAGATGGAGCAATCTCTGCTGATTGATATTCGTTAATAATAGGGTTCATTACTAGTAGCTGTATTGTCTTTGATGAAAGGAATTGCACTCGAGGCTCTGCTTTTGTTCCATATATTAGTGTTGCAGCAAGAGTTGGTACATCGTCCCATAAGCTTTCTAGAATTAAATTATTATGAATGACTTTAGCTGCTGAGACAATTGGAAGTCCCTTGGCTTTGTTGTCAAGTACTGCGTGGCATGCAAGGTAGCCATTGATTCTTTGACTTGAGATCTTGAGAATTTTAGCTAATGATTCAAGATCTAGACCAGTTAGCTCTGTTATTATGCCAATGATTGCTTCTATATTAGCTCCTGCCTTTATAGGTGACCGTTCTAGCCTCGTTTCGTGCTCATCATTTAGTATTTTAAAATCTGGATAAGTATTATGAACAACAGTTTTGAGCTCTTTATCATTGGCTATTCCCATCAATTGAGGATGATTGAGGATGATTTGTTGTAAGTGAGCTTTAAGTTTGGAATCAGGGGATAGATCTTTGCGAAGAAATCTAATAAATTGTCTGAATAAGTTTTGTTCTTGGCTAATATTAGTTCTATTTTGTTCTGGAATACTAGCTCCATGTCCAAGCAATACTTTAAAAACATGTTCAAAGTTCCAGTCTTGTTCTTTAATAAAACTAGTTTGCTCTCCAATAAATTCATGCATGAGATTGAAAATAACCAAAGCATTAGAATCTGAGGCTAAATCAAGTGTCGTGAGCCAGTCTTGGTTGCAGTCCCTGAGAGTGTTTGGCGTGAGTAATGAATTGAAGAGATTATGCATCCCCATGGTTATATTTATCTGAGAATTATTTGCTGAACGCATATCAATGATTTTGTTTTCGTGATCTAATTGATACCAAGCTCCATCTTTATATCTGCACATAATCGCACAAGATTTATCATCATCTACATTATGCACGGAGATTAACGCATCTTTACCTGAGAGTTTTAGTGAAACTCTGAAATTATAAGGAGTACCAGTTGCTGTATTGAAGAATTGTTTTGTTGAAACACAAACCCAAATCTCGCTTTGGGGACTGATGAAGTCAGCAAGCGCAAGGCGGTCTATGACTTGCTGAGTAGTTTCTGCTTCAGAGAAGTCTTGGTAATAGGTCTTGAAGGGAAACTCCCCTGAGCTGCCAGCAAATTGCTCGATTGTTTTAAGGTCTGACAACATTGCAATAGGTGTACTATAGAAACTAGCTTTGCGGTCTGTAATCCAACCATGTTCTTTGAGTTCGGAGATACTAAGCCCACATGCTTCAAGTCCTTTGTTTAGTTCGGTTTCAGATGGGACTACGGAGTTTTTTGTGTCATGTTTGGTGTGGTAAGTTAAAGCGAGTCGCGCTTCTTCTCGTGTTTCAAGTCCTGTGAGTTTAGGGTGTCTTTTGACTATTTCAGGTAATTTAATTTCATTGCCATTATTTTCTAGCCAAGCAACATAGGCTCTAAAAAGTTTTTGTTCTTGAGGATTGCTGACGTTGCCGGCAAGAAGACTTTGTGAATAATTATTGTAGAATTGGTCACCTATTAAATCAGTGCCGCTTTTACTGTCTAAAACAATTTTGCCTAGGTTCTTGATTTCAGTTGGTTGAGTTGCCAGGAATTCTTGCATGGACTTGCCTATTAATTCTCTTTGCTGATAATTTAAAGCTCCTTCAATAATCTTCTGTCCACCAAGTATATGATTGAGTTTTTTGAGCCATTTGATATCGCCTCGATCAAAGTTAATAGGGCTAATGCTCGTATCATAGTTAGGGTTTTTGGAGCTGATTTCTATTGCACTTTGGTTTAATTTATATTCAAAGTCCTCACTTTCGATTGTTTGTTTTGGTTGATAATCAGGCCAAAGCTTGCCAGCAAGCTTGATATAGATTAGTTCTTGGCCAACTTGGTCAAGTGGTTGAGTCTTGATCATATTATCGGCTTTGCTAGATGCCACTTGTGGTATTTCTGCTGTCAATATTGTTTCATTGAGAAGTCTTTTTTCTGTTGCTCCCGTACCTACATTGTCACTGCTGATCTGAATATCAAAACTCTGGTAAAAGAAACGTCTAAGGTCCTTAATCAAACTTTGCTTGATTTCTCTACTGTTGAGTCCCAGCTTTGCAGAGCCAAGCAGCACAGAATAATTGATCCCTAGTTGATTGAGTTCTGATCGAAAGAACTCTCCTAGCCCCATTCCAGCAGGTGGTCCATCAGGATACTTAGCTTGAATAATAGTTTTGAGTCTGTCAAACTTGCTTGGGCTACCAATTATGAGATCAGGGAAGTCTACTTCTATTTGTTCAGTATCCAATTTGAGTTTATCTACCAATTGACTAAAGATTAACGGGTTTGCTCTTGCTCCAGTAACGATGTTAATTAGGTATTCAGTGAGAATAGGATTGCTAAAATATTCTTCTCCTAGTAATTCAAAACCAAAGTTTGCAATAAATTCTGACCTTGTAGATATCGATTTGTCTGAGTTGTTAATGGCAGAGTCTAGAATTGATAACCATTGGTCATTTGGATGAGCTGTTTCCATTGATTGGTAGATAGCTTGTGTTACTAAAGCCGCTTCCTGAATATTGTTGATGCCAGTTAATTTGGGCATGCCTGGGATTAAGTCGTTTAAATCAAATAGCCCACCGTATTCATTGTGATGAATTAACCAAGTTGCAAAAGCTCTAAACTCTTCTGGGTTAATTGTTCTACCTAGGGCTATGCTTTCAATCTCTGCAAATTCTAATGGGTTTGGGCTATTAGTATAGTACTCACCCAAAATTGCTCTGAAATTAGTTAGAAGTTTTTCTTTACTGTCTATATTTGTATAGATTGCACTTAGAGTAGGTTGTAAGTAATCAGTAAGCCAAGTTCTATTAGCTTCTGAGAAGAGTTCTTCACTAAAGCTAATTTCTGCTACGCTGCCATCTTGCACTGTTACAATATTGCGACCGCCAGCTTGTCCGGTTACAGCTTTGCTGTTAATGGTGTTGACGTCTCGATCACCAAGTTCTTCGCTGATAATTCTTTCCGTTTCTCTATCCAGGCAAAGGATTTGAGCAAGTCTATTATCGGGCTGCTGTTGATCGAGTTTGCTTGTTGTTGCAGCTATTAGTCTAAGGAGTTTGGGTCTACTTTCTATAGCATCAGCGATGATTACTCCTTCGGTTTGAGGTGAGTTGTAGCCCTTGAGTAATTCACCACAATGGACAAGCACACTATATTGACCAGCTGCTTTACTATATTCATCTAGGATTCTTTGTTCTGCTATTTCGATATCATCAATCTCAAACTCTGGATCTTGTTCTGGGAAGCCAAGCAAATTACCAGTCTGTTCGTTTGGTAAGCCGCTTAGTCCTCTTGAACCTTTGACTAATTCAACAGCGTTAATGTCCCGTGCTCGTAATGTCTCAGTAATTGCTCTTGCTGCATTGGCATTAACAGCCCAAACTTCAAATTTCTTTTGAGTTCCATCTTGCTTAATAGCATTGTTTTCATACCAGTCAGCAATTTTGTCACAGAGATTATCATCATGCTCGCGATCTTGAAGTCTTGCTCTTAAATCAGCTTTGCCAGATATTACTGTTCCGTCACTAAATAAGCCTGTACTGGTGATTAATTCAAAATTGCGTAGGCTGTTGTCGCTGATTGCTGCGTTGAGTGTTCTATGAGTGCTTGGAGTAATTCTGGCATTAGCGTCAGGGCTTAGGTTTCGTAATCTAATAGAGAGATTAGGGTCAACATCATCAGTATCACTGAGCCTATAGTCGGCTGGCGTAGAACTTGCAGAGATTAGTTCAGTGGGATTTTCTTTGCTAGAGTTGGTTTCACGAATAATATTCTCAAGTATTAGTCCGTTACTAGTTCCTTCCCTTTCGCTAATATAACTATGTGCATCATCAACGAGGATAGTTTTGGTATCTGTTAGCCCAATAGCATCTCTTCGTTCTTGTTTTTTTAGAAGTTTGTGAGTTGAGACTGTGATACCCGCTTCAGGATTAATGGATCTATTATTGTCTTGCAAAATTTGCATTTCAGTTAGAATGCTTTGCCTCAATGCTGGTTCTGCAAAATCTAGAATTGCTTGTGCTATTTTTCTTTGTCCGTGTTCATGATTTGCAAGGATAAGTATTTTTTCACCTTGCTTGAATCTCTCAACGGCGATTTGCGCCAGGCTCATGGTCAGCCCTGTGCCAGAGGGAGCAGTGATCATCTTGGCATTAAAATCTACACTCGGACTTGTTGTGAAAATAATTTGATTCTCTTCATTAATCAGTTCGTTATGAAGCTGTGCTGGACTGGGATTGAGCGAGGAGTTATTACTAATCAAATTGGTCACAGACTCATTAGGATGGTTTGCTAAATGACTTTCTAAGGCAGCTTTTACTCGTGCTGCATCTCCGGTGGTTTGGGTTTCAATAAGTATTGGTTGTGAAGACTCGAGCGCGGCAATTATAGTTTTTATTTGATTGCTTAGATCAACGTCTAAGATCCTTGAATCAAAACTAATCTGTAAAAAGTTTCTATCTGTTGGTAAGTTAATTGGACCACCAATACTACTTGGACTTGGGGTGCGTCCCTTGAGTTCGGTTGTTATATAGGTTTGTATTGGATTTGCTCGTAGTTGCTGGCGGTCTATATTTGGATCTAATGAATTAACTGGATTAATATTACGAGCAGTAGCTGCTTGTTCTACTTGGCAGCGTCCTGCCGTTTCGCTAGGGCCAGTATTTGGTGGCAAGACATTGCCGTTGGTTGTTTCTATATCTGTAGAAGCCGGTGCTTTGGTTTGAGTCTTGGTTTTCTTGTTAGCAAGAACTTGTACAGCCTCTAATGAGGGCTGCTCTTTGGGTCTTTCTTTAAGTTGGTAGCTAAGTTTCATTAGGCAGGGCCTATAGATAATAGCCAATATTGGGGCAATTTGTCAATACTTAAGCGTTTGTTAAGCCAATTCTCGCAAATTTAGTCCATTTCCCCCCAAAACTCTCCCCTTTAGCCACAAAAACCCGCTTCTCATCCCATAATTGATCAATAAGCGCCTCATCCTTAATCCGAGGAAAAATACACAAACCCTCTATCTTATCCTTTCTTATTTGACTTAAGTCAAAAATCTCACTCTCTTGAGCGTATAAAGTATCAATATTTTGTTTGATTAGCCCACGGTTGCGACCGCAAAGCTCTGGAGCAAGTTCAAGGACATATGGAGTGAGGGCTTCAGCGAGAGTATTGGTTCGCAATGAGAGGTAGTTTTTGAGTGAGGAGAATTTGCTTTGAAGGGAATGGGGATTAGGGATTGGCGGCGAGGCTTCTTGCGTTAAAATCCAACCAAGCCGCAAGCCAGGCATATTAAAACTCTTGCTTAAGTCACTAATGACGATTACCTTGTGATGAAAATTAATTGCTGAAGGGATTTGTGATTGCGAAATAAAGAGAAAAACTTCATCAGCAATTAAATACCTGTCTTCAAGTAATTTAGAAATCTCCTCTAGATCTTCTTGCTTGAAAGCAAGTCCAGTAGGGTTATTGGGGTTGTTGATTACGAGGGCTTTTGCTTGAGGGTGGGCTTTGATTAAGTCGGCAAGTTCTTGCAAGCACCAATGATAGTCAGGACTTAGATCCCAATCTACGACATTAACGCCACGGTCAGCTGCTATTTGATACAGCGATTGATAAATAGGTTGTTGAACAATAATCGTGTCACCAGCTTCAAACATTGTGGACATTACTAGGAAGATCGCTTCAGAAGCGCCGCTGGTTAAAAGCAGAGAAGAGGGGGACGGGGCATGAGGATATAGTGCTGAGATTTTGCTTCGAACTTGCTCTGAGCCAAATTGACTTGAGTAACTGAGCTTGGTCTCAAAAAGAGTTTTGCTGATTGACTTTCTAAGCTGGGATTGCTGTTCTATGGGAGCAATCAAAATCAAGTCCTCAATAGACATTGCAGGCATACAAGCAGAACTTAGGTCCTGCTTTAAAATAGGTTCTACTTGATTATAAAGATCTTCTAGCTTGAAACTAGTCTGCACGGTTATTTAACTTCGCGATGAAGAGTACATTTCTTGAGCTTGGAGTTGTATTTTCTAAACTCAAGCTTCTCTGGGTGCTTTTTCTTGTTCTTTCTGGTGTAATAACGGCTAGGTGCAAGGCCCTGCTCCTTAGACTCTGTACATTCCAGAATTGCTACTACTACGTCACCTTTTTTCTTAGCCATAATTGCTCCTATTAACAGCTATAAATCCTAGCAAAAATAGCTGTAAATAACAGTCTTTAATAAAAAATACAGTTTTTTAGTTGTTTTGACCGAAGATAGCCTCAAAACAAGCCTATTATGCGATTTTCTAAGTCATTTGGACTATTTAGCAAAGTGGGGATTTAGCCGATTTATTAGACTATGTTAGAACAAAGTACCAACCAAAAGATAGATTCATTCCTGCAGAAGTCCCCAAGTGCACTTAAAAAGCTCCAGGAAATGGCCACACAAACCAAAGAATTCCCGAGCACTCAGCTGCTGATTTATAAGTTGATGCGTTTGACAAATGACGTTACTACTTTTGATACTGAGTTGATTAATTATCTTTCTGAGGATGCTGAGCTTGCAAGCTTGATTATTCAAAAAGCCAAGATTGGAGTGAGACTCTCTGGTATCAAAATTAGTCAAAGCCAGCTGAAGCAATCAATCAAAAGACTCGGCTATGGTTTTGTTTACAATCAAGTACAAAACAAATTTGCCAAAGAATATGTTCGAGTTTATTACGACACTGATAATCAGCAGGTTAAAACGCTGATCAAGAAATCATTGCGCTTAGCTTATGTCGCTAAGGGAATTGCCAAGATGATTAATTATGATAATGAAGCGCAGTGTTTTTGTGCTGGTATTAATTACTATGTTGGTGAAATGATTCTTGGTTTGCGCGATAGAATTGCGCATAATGAAATCGTTAAAATGCAGCAACAAGGCTTTGATAAGAAAGCAGCTGAACTAAGTGTCCTCGGTTTTGATACCGGTGAACTCGCTGCACGTAAACTCGAGGAATGGTTATTACCAGATCATATTGTTAACGTGGTACGTAACCACGATAATCCGGTGAATGTAAAAGACCATAATTACAAGATCGCTATTCTAATGAAGTTCGCAGAGTTTGTAAATGATGCTTTGCTTAATAAACAATCTGGCCCTCATGCAATGTGGGACAAGGCTTATGACTATCTTGCCAAACTCGATTCCAGGATGACTATTGACCAATGGAGTGATAAAATCAGATTGATTTATATACAGTTGCTTGAAACTGAGCATGCTTTGTATCAGCGCAAAGTCTAGTAGGTATTCTGCACAATGAAATTACTACAAAGACGATGGACAGCTAAAGATGGATGGCAAGTTAGTCGTGATGAGATTGGTGCTGATCATGAGCGTGTGCAATTGCTACTGCTTTTTGGTGGAACTAATGTTTTGCAAAGTAAAGAGCTTTATAAAAATCTCTATGAAGAATTTCCCAATGCTATAGTTGCAGGTTGTTCAACGGCTGGTGAGATCTGCGGCAACGAAGTTACGGATGACTCTTTAGTTTGCACAGCAATCTATTTTGAACATTCTACAGTAAAAGAAAGTCATATATTTTTGGATAATTATCCTCATGCGGATATTGAGGAAGTGGCTAGTCAGCTAGTTGAGTCCTTAGTAGCTCCTGATTTGGTACATGTTTTTGTTTTGGCTGAAGGAATTAAAATCAATGGCAGTGAATTAGTGAGAGGTTTAGCAAAGTGCTTGCCATCTAATGTTGGAATTAGTGGAGGACTTGCTGCTGATGCCTATAGGTTTAAGGAGACATCGGTTGTTGCTGATGTTATGGCTTGTTCTAATGTGATTTGTGTGATTGGTTTTTACGGTTCTCGATTAAAAGTAATGACTAGCTTGAAAACAGATTGGCAAGAATTTGGTTCTGAGAAGAAAATCACTAAGGCAAATAGAAATATTTTATATGAAATAGATAGAGAACCTGTTTTGCCGTTGTTTGAAAAATATTTGGGTGATTCTTTTAGGGAGGTCCCTGCTTCTAGTATTCAATATCCTATTAGTGTTAAAGCGGATGGTGATGAGGAATGGATGACCAGGACGATTATTGGCATTGATCGCAAGGCTGGTAGTCTCACCTTTGCTGGTGATGTGCCTCATACCTATATTGCTAGATTAATGAAAACAGATATTGAAGCCCTGGTTCAGAGTGCTGCACATGCCACTGTTGGCATGATCTACAAGAGCTTTTATCCAGATTTGGCGATCCTTGTTAGTTGTTTTGGACGACGAGGTGTAATGAAAAAGGATTCCTACAAGGAGCTTAATGCAGTGCGAGCTGGTTTTGGAGAGAAGACCTTGCTTGCTGGGTTTTATTCTTATGGAGAGATAGGCAGTTTTAATAATCAAAAAGAAGCTAAGCTACATAATCAAACAATGGCTATAACTGCTTTTATTGAGGACTGATGAGCCTGAGATGCTATAATCATCTTCCATGTTTGGAAATAATAAAGTCAAGAAGGCTACTAAAATCATCGCCTCAATTTTGAGTGCCGATCAATTTAAAGATATCAATGTACAGAACGACACTAAGGTAGTTTTTAATTTAGTTTTGACTAATCCTGGTGATCAATCTAGGAAACAACAAATTATTAATGAAGTTGAAGCAAGACTCAAGTCAGAAGGTTTTACTGAGCTTGATGTTTATACAACTCAGGGACCAGCAGCGCCGCCAGCCGCCGCCAGTGGTGGCGGACATAATCCAATTGGCGGTCTAGCTAATAGAGGAAGTCTTGCCCCTAAGAGCCCGGTAGAAGGTATCAAACACATCATTGCCGTCAATAGTGGCAAGGGCGGGGTTGGCAAGACTACTTGCTCAATTAATTTAGCGATCGCGTTAAGCAAGCTTGGACACAAAGTTGGAGTGCTGGATGCTGATATTACCGGACCCAATGTTCACTTGATGCTTGGGATCACTCAGAAGCCGCATGTAACTGAAGAGCGTAAGGTGCATAGTCTTGAAGCTCATGGCATTAAATTGATTTCTATGGGTACTTTAGTTGATGAGGACAAGCCAACTATTTGGCGTGGTCCAATGCTTGATGGTGTGATCAAACAATTCCTTCGTGATGTTGAATGGGGTGAGATTGACTACTTAGTTGTGGATCTTCCTCCTGGAACTGGCGACGCGCAGTTGACTTTGTGCCAGAACGTACCACTGTCAGGGACTGTGGTTATATCAACTCCTCAAGATGTGGCTTTATTGGATGCACGCAAGAGTTTGTATATGTTCCAAAAAATGCAAGTGCCTATTCTTGGTTTAATTGAGAATATGAGTTTCTTTGAATGTCCTCATTGTAATGAGCGTTCTGAGATTTTTGCTCATGGTGGCGGTCAGGCTGCAGCCAAAGATATGGGTATTGATTTTCTTGGTGCAATTCCAATTGAAATTAAAGTACGTGAAGGTAGTGATAACGGTCAGCCAATTACTATTGGCGATCCAGACCACGCTGTCTCCAAGGCTTTTGATGAGATTGCCAAGACTGTTGTTGCCAAGGTTGAGTCTTACGCTGCGATTGTTGGCTAGTCGGGTCTTAAGAACTTGATCTAAGACTTCGCTAGACTAATATTTTCTAATCTTGTACTAATTTTATTGTGGTATCGCTCGGCTTTTGGACCCTTGCCGTTATAGGCAACTTCTCCAACTGTTTTGACAAACTCAGCGGCAGCTCTTGCTTGGTATGCAAAGCCATCAACACCATCAGTCATTTTGTCCCAGCTGTAGCCATATTGCTCTGCTGTGGTTTTTTTAAATTGTCCAATGCCGCGTTCGCCAGCTTGTCCTTTGGCGTTGGGGTCAAATCTTGATTCATTAAATACTTGTACTATATATCTTTTGGGATCAGCTCCTACTGTTACGGCTGTTGACCACAGGGCTTCTAGGACATCCACTGTTGTGTAGTCCTTAGAGCTGCCGATTGCTCTATTGTTTTCTTTGACTGTGATGAAGTAGTTATGGGCATTTTCGATCCATGCTTGATCTTCTTTATCTAGTTTGGCTTTTTTGATTCCTATTTCTGAAAAGCTAACAAGCTCACCTTTGATTTCTACTGCGTAGTCGTGGTTTCTTTTGGCGATTTTCTTTTGTTCTTTGTTGAGGCGTTCTTGCGTTTTTTTGAAACTTAATCTGCTTTCTATTTTCTTTTCAATATTCTTTTCATGTATTGTTTCTTTTGCAATTTCTCTTTTGACTTTGTCTGTGTCAACTTTGACTATGGTTTTTTCTGGACTTTCTTCTACACGCGATTTTGTTTCTCTGTAATAACGTACGCCACCGATCTTACGTTCGTAGTTGTAAAAAACTCCTCTCGGCTCCGGTGCTCTGTGATTTAGTGCAATGTAATCCATTTAATGTCAGTCTCTATCTTATTCCATTTTTTTTGCTTTTAGAAACTCATTTGCAGGGACTAGTTGATATTAAGTTGTATTTAATAAACGGGTCCGCATCTCCGAGCTTCGCATTCCCCAGATAAGATCCGACCCGCTGCGTGACATGCGCCACTTTTCAGATAAGTCGACGCATTAACTTAGAA
>JABHOV010000032.1 GCA_018695135.1 Candidatus Melainabacteria bacterium
GGAAGGAATTAAACCCATGTAGACGATTAAAAAACAACAAAAGTAGATCGGGTGCTTTTGGTGTTTAGGTTGTAAATCTGGATCATTTTAGCACCCGATTAAATGGAGATACCTCGTGGGCTTGCCCCGAGGAGCTTCATTACCAGTTCTTAGAACCTCGTCATAAAAACTTTTGGACACAGGTTCTCCTAGGTTCTCAGGATGAGCACCTAGGACTTCCAAGGCTGGGTTGCACTCACCAACTAAGCCATCAAGAAAGTAACCATTAGATGTTTTAAGTTTATTTTTGGGTAAGTCATGAGAAATTATAAGTAAGTCAATATCGCTATAGTCTTGTTCAAGTCCTTTTGCATATGAACCAAACAAAATAGCCTTGTCTACATTGATCTTGCCTTTTAAGGCGTTCAGGTAGTTATGGATTATTGAATTTAGTTCTTTTCTAGTAAATTTTTTAGCCATGAAAAATGAGCCAATTGTCTGTGATTTTCTTAACTGAGATAATTATAAGCTAATAGCCTCAAATTTGCTACAATTGTGTTTCTAACCCTCTAATCAGGGAAAGATTTTGGCTTTCTATATGAAGATGTTCACCCCGGATTATAGAGAGCCGTTTTTTAAGGAAGGACCATGAAGAGCTACGAACGCAGAGAAAAAGTTGCCCAAGCTATTAAACGAGAGATTGCTCTGTTGATTCAACAAGGTGCAGTGAAAGATGACAGAATGGATTCATTTGTCTCAATTGTTAGTGTTGATTTAAATCAGTCACTGAGTAGTGCCAGGATTATGTATTCCGTGATGGATGGTAGTGATGATATAGAGCATGTTGGTACCAAAGCAGCATTGGATGCAAGTGCAGGTTATATGCGCGGAGTGGTTGCAAGAAGACTCAATCTTCGTTATGCTCCCAAGTTGATTTTTATTGAAGTAAGTTCGTTATCCAAAGCAGTTGATATGGTTGACTTGATCGATAAAACAGTTGCTAAGGATGAAAGTCATCATGGCGAAGAATGATTCTGAGCATGAGCTCAATGGCTTTTTGATTATTGATAAACCAGTGGACTGGACATCTCATGACGTGGTTGCAAAATTGCGTGGCATTCTCCGCACCAAAAAAGTCGGACATGCTGGCACCTTGGATCCCTTTGCTACAGGGGTTTTGCCAGTGGCTGTGGGTTCGGCAACTCGTTTAATTAGATTCCTGGCAAAGACCAAATGCTACCTAGCGGAGATTGATTTGCGTAACACAACAGACACTGATGATTTGACTGGTGAGTTTTTAAACAAAACAGAAATTGAATTAACTAAAGAAGACTTGCTTGAGAAATTAAAAGCAATGGAAGGTGAGATTGATCAAATACCACCGCTTTACAGTGCCAAGAAAATTGACGGCAAAAAACTATACCAACTTATGCGTGAGGGCTATGAAATAGATCTTGCAGATCTAAAACCATGCCGTGTCAGAATCAACTCGATTGATTTGATTGACTTTGATTATCCATTTGCCAAGATTGAAATGAATTGTGGTGAGGGTACTTATGTGCGATCTGTGGCTAGGGATGTTGGAGGTCATTTAACTAGTTTGAGACGACTTGAATCAAATAATTTCAAGCTTGACTCGGCTTATAGCTTGGAAGATCTTCAGGCAGATGATATTGATTTACACAATACAATATTGAACCCAGTAGATTATTTGGACTTGCCTGAGTACTTATTTGACAATAAAGACGTGATTGCACTGCAACAAGGGCAAAAAGTCACGATTGAGCAGCAAGATCTGAGTCAATTCCGCGATAAATTGATCAATCTTGAGCAGGGTGAACAATACCTTAAATGTCTTGACTCTTCAAAAGAGTTGATTGGACTTGCTAATATTGCTAAGGAGAATGGGAAGGACTTTGCGGTTCAACCCAAGGTAATTTTGTAGATGCAGAGTCAAGCGGCAATAGAGAGAATAGGTAACGAGATTAAAGCTGCAAGAAAGCGCTTTGATTTGAGTATCGAGCAATTATCAGAAGAATCCAAAGTTGCAATTAACCATATACGCAATATTGAAGAAGCGAATAGAGATGCGCTACCAGAAGAAGCCTACTTAATGGGTTTTGTTAGTAAGATATTGAAAACGCTCAAGGTTAAAAATATCAACACCGTATTGGATTACCTGAGACAAGATTCTGTTGATCAGGTGATCGAAGAAATCATTAATGATAGTGATATTAATCAGAAAGCTAAGCGATGGAGTTTCAAGCTCACTAAATACCATGTCTATACTTCTCTCGTGATTTTACTGGCTGCAATGACTTGGTTTGTTTTTAATTTGTCAATGAAGAGTAACCCAAGAGTCAAAACTAAATCGACTATTATACTCAAGACAAAACCGTTGCAAGAAGAACTGAGCCTTGTTGAGGATAGTCAAGAACCGGATTTCTTGGCTGGTATTGGAGAGAAGCGAGTAGATCTTGAAGTATTGGATAACGCTTGGTATCAAATTATTGGGATCAATCAAGATGAGGTTTTGTATGAAGGAGATGTTTATTACGATAAAGGTGATAAGCTCTTTAGGTTCTTTGATGATACAGGTTTTGTTTTGGCGACTGGTAACGCCGGTGCTTTTAAAGTCAGTGCTGATGGTAACAATTTTATTTTAGGAGCAACTGGTGCAAGAATTCAATGGTTTTATCCAAGTTCAATCAAAGAGCTTTACTTAGACAAGTTTAGTCAAGAACCGGTAAGGGAAGTTCAGCCCAAAAGAACCAAACTCTTTGGTAGATTCAGAAGGAAAAAATAACAGATTATGGACCCATACTTTAGACCAATATTAATTTCAACTGCACTCGTGATTTTGCTCAATACTATTTTTGTCTTACCGATTCAAGGTGCGCCGCTTTTTAGTTATTTTATTGGTGGCTTAGTTGCAGTGATACTTTTTAAAAAAGAACTCAAAGATAAGTTTGAAGATGTTAAAACAACTGACGCAGCGATCTTGGGGATTGGTACTGGGATTGTGGTTGGTGCCGTTTTGACAATGATCATTGCCATCAAGTTGCAAGACGTTAACATGCAAAGATTTGTAATTGACAGTATCAACGAAGCTATGAAAATGCGTACTGAGTCGGAGTTTCAAATGCTCGAATATCTGGGACCCGGTTTCTATGTGGTTACTTCTATTGTTACTATATTGATTTGCTCTTTAATCAGCCTCTTTGGTGGGCTTGCTGTTTTGCCTTTCGTGAATAAAGCCAAGAAATAGTGTAATACTCGTAGCCTGGTCAATGATTACCCAATTAGAATAATTTAACTGCCTTATGAATGTAAGGTGCGCTAGTGTATTCCTTGTGACACGAGAACGTATTTTGGTATAATTAGATCTATTTGGGTATAATTATACTACTATGGAGAAAAAAACTAAGTTGCAGATACCAATGTCGATTAAACTCAAGAAGTCTTTGGAGCAGAAATCAGAGGATTTAGGTTTCTCTTCTGCTAATGAATTAATGAGAGTAATAGCTCACCACTTTGTTAAAGGCAATATTAGTTTGGAATTTGCAGGTATTAAGGAATATGCTCCAATGATAGATGAGGCAACGGAAAAGAGATTAGCAGAGAGTTTGGCTGATTATAAAGCTGGTAGGTACGAAACTATAGATATGAGTAAGCCTAATGCAATCAAAAATTGGTTGAATGATTTAGATGTATAACTTTGAATCTACAAAGCATTTTAAAAAAGAGTTATTAAAATTGCTCAAGTCGGATAAATTATCTTTTGTTAGATATGAAAGTTTTGCTGAGGCTCTAGTGAAAAATCCTTTTGATATTAGGCTTAGGACTCATAAGGTAACTACTAAGAGCTATGGTAAAAGATACAACTCAAAACTGACTAGTGATCTAAGGGTTATTTGGGATTTTGACCGGGATAAGAATCTAATTTTGCTTCTACTCGATATTGGTGGACATGATGGTAACAGAGCGGTTTACAAAACCAGATAGTGTAATACTCGTAGCCTTAACCTTCACCCTCTAAAATAGTCTCTGTGTTGATTGGCTGGACTATAGCAAAATATTTTGAGAGGTTTTTAAATTCGTTTTCTTTGCGGCTTTGTAGCGGCTGTAGTAAAGTCTATGCCGATGATTACTACTGTGAGTTTTGCTTAGAGCGGCTCAAGTATTCTTGGTTAAAGCAAAACTACTCGCGTAAGTATTTGGATTTTGACTATCAAGAGCTTGAAGATATTCTTGAGGAGAATTTTTATCCACGAATTTACAAAGCAACCAAGTATGACGATGCCACCAAAGCCTTGATTCGGCATTTTAAATATCGCAAGCCTTTTCTTTCAGAGTTTTGGGCTAGGTTTCTATATAACTATTGGACTTTGCACGCTGACTGGATACTTAGTGAACTTAGTATTGGAGATATAGAGACTTATAAATCTGCTGACTTGCCTCTGTCTAAATTAGATATTTATATTAGTGCTGTGCCCATGTACGCCGGCAAGCAAAAGAAGCGCGGTTATAATCAAGCGGCCTTATTAGCTGAGGACTTTACTGAGATTTTTGACTTAAGTCAAAAATACCTGGCGCAAACTACTCAGGGACTAGTGCAATTGGAGCTTGCTTCGGTTAATTTTGTGCCAGATTTGCTAGTGCGAGTCAAAGACACCCCAAGCTTGTTTAATAAAGCCAAATATCAGCGTCTAGAAATAGTCAAAGATGCTTTTGTTTTTGATGCTAGTTTGCTGCCGGAAACTACTAATGAGCAATTGGTTTTGCTACTAGATGATATTAGTACTAGCGGTGCTAGTTTTATGGAGCTTGGCAAGGTGATTAACCGGTCTGGTTATAGTGGGGATTTGGTGTTTTTGAGTTTGTGTGGCTGAAGTATATTAGACAGCCATTTTAGCTATAGTCGCTTGAGCTTGGACTGAATTATTGAAAGCTGATTGTTGTATGACTCTAGGACTGTCTAGCTTTGATTCATTACTTACTGTTGCCAATGTTGCTACAGCTCCCTTGTTGATTGCAGTTATTACTTTATTTACAAGTGATGAAAAAACACCTTTGCCTTGAGTTTCATCAATGATGCTATTAAAGACTGCTTCAAAATATTCTCTATTCTTTGCCAAAATTTCTTTTGCTAATGATAAAGAATCTAGATCTTTCGTCCCTGAGGACAATGCTTCTTTGATACGTTGGATTATTAATCCGATTGATTCTCCCCATTGAGCCTTCCCTCAGTTGGAAAAACTAGCAAAACCAATTTTGGATGGACTTATGTAGGTTTCTCCTGTTAATTTGTTTGAAATTTTACCTTTGCCCTCAATGCCAAAATCCATATTCAACATGAGTTCAAATTCTTTATCTGTGACGCCTAATTGACGAGCTATGTCTTCATTTGATTTTTTACCGTTAACGGCATTTCCCATCACGCTATCTAAAAGATCTTGTTCTGGTCTAGTTTGCTGCAAGAATAGATTAAATATATTTGCAAAAACTTCTTGGCGGTTTATTGAGGGTACTTCTGCAAGTACTACCCCTGTATCGAGCTTTGGACCCGCTAGGACAATTGGCTCTGGCACGGCAGTCTGCGGACTAGCAAATGACTGGTCTAAAATTGGTTGTTTTGGTATATTCATACTCACAGGAATATATTATAACAGATTCCAGCTTACTGATATATGATAATGAGCATTAGATCATTGCAAATGACTTGAAACGAGGGATATTGCCTATTTATTGTATTTTAGCGTATTGGAGAAGTGACAAATACAAGGCTTGCGAAGTTATGAGAAGACTGAGTTGACTGAGCCGTCAATAATGACTTCTCATTGCGAGCGTAACGCAGTAGTTGGTGCTTTTATGAGCTTGTCATCCAGCCCCACTTTTTAGTTAAAATGCTTCAAAATATTAAGAACTCAAGTTAAGTGAGGCTGAACGCCAAGCTCATAAAACCACTTACCAACTCCGCTATGCTCCGTATGGCAATTGGTTTTCATTAATAGTGGAGCGTGTTATACTCCCAGCCCAACTCAAGCTAAATATTACAACCCCTGTTGATAAATATGGGCTGGGCTACACGCTCCTAGAATACGCTAAATTAGTCTACTGAAGTCGCTTTAAAGTCCGCATCAATAACATCATCACTGGCTTCACTAGACCCTTCCTCGCCGGTAGCAGCTTCAGGACTCTCTTGAGTGTGAGGAGCTAATGCAGTGTTGAATGCAGTGATTGCATTTTGAATATCGATTGCTTTTGCTTTGATATCCTCAGTTGAACCATTGTCCTTGATTAGGTTACGTAAGTCTTCTGCTTCAGCCATAAGTTTGCCTGATACTTCTTGAAGTGCAGCAGCATAATCTTTGTCTTTATGCTCTTGGATAAGTCTTTCAGCAGCATAAACAAGTGAGTCAGCCTTATTGCGTTCTTCTTGCTGATCGCGGAATTGTTTGTCCTCGTCAGCCTTGGCTTCTGCTTCTTTGATCATCTTGTCGATATCACTATCAGTCAAGTTGGTTGAAGCAGTGATAGAGACTTTTTGTTCTTTGCCAGTTGCTTGGTCTTTTGCTGAAACATTGAGAATACCATTGGCATCAATATCAAAAGTAACTTCGATCTTGGGAACGCCACGCGGGGCAGATCCAATATCATCAAGATGACAATCACCAAGTAATTTGTTCTCCGCTGCTTTAGATCTCTCTCCTTGATAGATTTTGATGTCTACTCTGGTTTGATTGTCTTCAGCTGTTGAGAAGCTTTCTGATTTTTTGGTTGGGATAGTTGTGTTGCGCTCGATAAGTGTAGTCATTACACCACCAAGAGTTTCGATACCAAGACTCAATGGAGTTACGTCTAATAGCACTACGTCCTTGACGTCTCCGGCAAGTACTCCACCTTGAATTGCTGCACCAACTGCAACTACTTCGTCAGGGTTGACGTGTTGGTTTGGTTCTTTGCCAGTGATGGTTTTAACCATTTCTTTTACAGCTGGGATTCTAGTAGATCCACCAACCAGAATAACTTCAGAGATTTCAGAAATATCAATTCCTGCATCTTTGATAGCTTGGTTAAGAGGTTTTTTGATATTGTCGAATAAACCTTGAGAAAGATCTTCAAACTTGGCTCTATTGATTTTCATTTCTAAGTGCTTAGGACCACTAGCATCAGCAGTAATGAAAGGTAAGCTGATAGTGGTTTCTGTTAAGTTTGAAAGTTCCATTTTAGCTTTTTCGGCTGCTTCTGTTAGACGTTGAAGTGCTTGCGCGTCAGTTCTAAGGTCGATACCGTTTTCTTTTTTGAATTCATCAGCGATGTGATTGACCAGAATAAAGTCAAAGTCATCACCACCAAGTCTTGAATCACCAGCGGTAGCTTTAACTTCAAATACTCCGTCTCCAAGTTCAAGAATAGAAACATCAAAAGTACCACCACCAAGGTCAAATACAAGAATAGTAGATTCTTCTTTTTTGTCTAAGCCGTAAGCTAAAGCCGCCGCCGTTGGTTCGTTGATTATACGAAGGACTTCAAGCCCTGCGATTTTGCCGGCATCCTTGGTTGCTTGTCTCTGACTGTCATTGAAGTAGGCAGGTACTGTTATAACTGCTTGTTCGATTTTTTGGCCGATATAAGCTTCGGCGTCTTCTTTGAGTTTGCGTAAAACTTGTGCAGCGATTTCTTGAGGTGCTAATTCTTCTCCATCAACCTTGATGTTGACAGAATTGTTTTTGCCTTGAACTGTGTCATAAGCAAGATTCTTTCTTTCCCCAGCGGTCTCGTCCCAAGTGTGACCAATAAGTCTTTTGGCACTGTAGATAGCTTGTTTTGGTTTGAGCACACGTTGGCGCTTAGCTATTTGCCCAACTGATTTGTCTGCTCCTAGAAATACCACAGATGGAGTTGTTCTTGCACCCTCTGAATTAGGTATTACGGTTGGCTGACCTGCTTCCATAATCGCCATACATGAATTTGTTGTACCTAAGTCTATACCTAATACTTTGCCTTTTGTTGTTGCCATAATATAGTCATTATATCAAAATCAAGACTATCAATATCAGATTTAAGCTTAAAAAAACCTTGTGTGTATTACACTCTATTGCTGATATTTTCAGATTTGCTGTGCTAAGATCAAATCTATTATGTCAACAAAAGAAATTAACCATGTAACTTTAGTAGGTAGAGTCGGCAAAGACCCAGAACTTAGATATTTTGAATCAGGTTCAAGTATGGCGAGCTTTTCTCTAGCTATCAATAGACCAACTAAAAACAAAGAAACAGATTGGTTCGATATCAAACTTTGGGGCAAACAAGCAGAGATTGCTGGTGAGTACGTTCGCAAAGGATCATTGATCGCAATTGTCGGACAAGCTGATTGGGATTATTGGAACGACAAAACAACTGGTGACTTAGTTACCAAGCCTGTAATTTCAGGTAATGAGTTACGTTTGCTCGGTTCAAAAGCTGATAACGCTGCTTTTACTGCCAATAGCGGTAACAACTAGATCTTCCTTTTTTCAACGTCTTCTTAAACACCTAACAGCGACAAAAATGCTTTTGATTTTTGTATCTGTTCTTTTTGGCTAGCAGGTCTTAGTTCTGAACTGTTACTGCGTTCTTTATCGCTATTTAGATTTGTGAAGGCTTGTTCTATGTCCGCAAGCTTAAAGTCGATTGCTGAAGCAGATTGCTGCGCTCGAGATTCTGCAATAAAGAAAGCAGCTTTGACTGCTGATTCAATATCACGCCCAGTGAAGTGAGCAAAATCCTTGGAGAGAAGTTCTCTAAGTTCAGTTTCTTGTGATTTTATTAGATTGGTTCTTTCTTTACTTAGACCAAAGTCACTAAGTTTTTTGTAGAGAATCTTGAGTTGCATTTCTATATTGGGAGCAGGCACACTGCAAAGTATCGAACGACTTTTGATGGCGTTGTCTAACGAGTTTGCAGTATTGGTTGCAAGTATCACTTTGACTTTGTCACTATGCTCGTTAAAGTTTTGGATGAAGGTATTGGTGATTTTGGTTTGGTGTATAGAGCCGCCTGTTGCATTGTTTTCTGGTCGCGGCATTAAAAGTGCATCAGCCTCATCAAAGAAAAGATAGGCGCCCATTTTTTTAGCTAGTTTGAATTTAGCAGCAATTTCTTTTTCTGATTCACCAACGTACTTCGATTCAATTTCATTTACGTTTACTTTGATAAGTGGTTTCTTGGCAATGGCTGCAACCCCTTCAGCGATTGCCGTCTTGCCGGTTCCTGGCGGCCCATGCAGTATTAGTAAATTACCATTGCTTGTACCAACTGTCTTGCCTAACTCTTCAGTTTGTAGTTCTGATTTGTAACCAAGAAATTGTTTGATCTTATAAAAAAGATTCTCTTGGGTCGCTTTATCAAAGACTAGATCTCTATTGAGATTGACTTTTGGATCATTGTCATTTAGTTCTTCGTTTTTGCGATTGAGCCATGGTACTAATGCTTTTGTGTTTAGTTTACTAATGAGTATTGGTGCTATTCCGTAGAGAACTGAAGCGAGCATACCAACTCCAGTACTCGCTGCAATCGACGCCAATACTAGTCCAGCAAGTGGTGAAAGTGAATCTATCGTTTTGCTGATTTCATTGTTGAAAATTTTGAGAGTTTTTTTGTAGAATTTTTGTTTTGGATTTAGTACAAGTTCTTTAATTTTGTGTTTTTGTTCACTTAAACTATGAAAATCAAATATAGAAGCTTTATCTGTTTTTGTGGCAGAAGAATCTGCTTTACTAGGGGCTATGGCCCTAGCCGCTGAGTTTGCAGGACTATTGCTTATTGGATTCACTGGATATATTGCGACAAAGAATATTGACGCAATACTGATTATGGCTTATTTGGGGCTGATTGGTCAATACCTGATGGGCGTTCTTTTACTAGAGACTAAAGACTCTTCGAAAAGCTTCCATATGCAAGGCTTGTTGACGCTGAAAAACCGGAGTTGGCTGAGCTGCCAATGAGGATTTTGAAGTGGCAACGTAACGCAGCAGATGGGACTTTGCGGAGAGTTTGGGTTAAGAAGAAGAGATGGCGGTAGCTAGCACCATAGTATCCTCATGGCTAATCGATACTTGAATATCCTTAATTTTGAGTTTTTTTGCTAATTTAGTGGCTTTGGCAGAGAGCTTAACTAGGGGTTTGCCACTAAGGTCTCGAATGATTTGAATATCTTGAAAACTAAGCTCTTGACCGATACCGGTGCCAAATAATTTGGCAATTGCTTCTTTGGCTGCATAGCGTCCAGCTAGTCTATGAATAAATAGTTTTTTGGATTGTTGAGCTAAGAGATCTTCTATCTCTTCTTTTGTAAGAAGGCGCTGCAAAAACTTGGCGCCAAAGCGCTTGTAGATCTTTTCGATCCTTGAGGGGTTGCACAGATCGTTACCTAGTCTCATTCTTAGTTTTGTACCAAAACTGCTCTAAGGGGTAAAGGCTGTAAAGCTGTAAGGGGTTTATCCTATTGCCATTACAGCCTTAGAGCTTTAGAGCCCTAGAACTTTAGAGTGAAGTACATGTCACCCTAAAGCAATGTTACTATCTTATTATGCCACAACTGCAAAAAGCTCGAGTAATAGTCGCCGGCGCCCTAGGTAAAATGGGTAAATCAGCTGTTGAGACTTTTCTTGCTAATTCAGATAGATTTGAGTTAGTTGCTGCTGTTGTTAGGGATCTTGGCAATGTAGATGAAAAGGTTAAACAGGAGTTTAAAGACAGGGGTGTTAAGCTCACTGACAATATAGAAGCTGAGCTGCACAAGGGTGGACTTGATATTTTAGTTGAGCTAACAACACCTGATAGTGTTTTTCATAATTCCAAACTTGCTCTTAACAACGGTGTTAGACCGGTGATTGGGGCAACCGGTTTAAGTGATGATGATATTAATGAACTAAATGCTTTAAGTCAAAAACATTCTTTGGGTACTATAATTGCTCCCAACTTTGCCCTTGGTGCGATTTTGATGATGAAGTTTGCAGCTCAAGCTAGTAAGTATATGGATAGATATGAAATTATTGAAAAACATCATGAAGCCAAAATTGATTCACCATCCGGGACGGCAATTAAGACAGCTAAACTAATAAGTCAAAATGCCAAAGCTAAGAATCAAAGTCCTCATGCTAGTGAAATTTCTCGCGGTGAATTGCATTATGGAGTTCCAATCCATAGTTTGAGATTACAAGGTTATGTCGCCAGTCAAGAAGTTATTTTTGGTGGGCAGGGACAAACACTTACTATTAGTCACGAGACGATAGATAGATCTAGTTTTATGCCAGGGATTTTACTTGCTGCAGAGAAAGTTATGGACTTAGATAGATTGGTTTATGGGCTTGAGAATTTGATTTAGAGACTTCCTATAAAGCCCAATAGCTGCGTTACTCGTTTCGGGGACTCAGTTCCTTTACCAACAATGAATGTTTTCCATCTTCCCTGAACATTTGTCTGAACAAACTTCAGGAGCGCCCTTGCGGGCTCTCGCAGGCCTTGCTCTTGAACTTTCTAGAAAGTCTCCTGGTCCCTGGGTTCTAGTGGTTCTAGATTTTATTAATAACTTTATCTAATTCAGCCTCTGAATTCCTAACCCAATCTCTTGCCCAAATCTTGTGTACTTTCCAGTTGAGTGACTTGAGTACCTGTCTACGTAGACGTTCACGATCACGAGTGGTTTTGGCTGATTGATAGATCTTGCCATCGGTTTCAATTGCAAGAATAAATTGGTCTGGGTTTTGCGGGTCGCGTATTGCAATATCAATTCTATAATCTGATGAACCTAAGAAGCGTTCTACTTTGTAGCCCTTAGCTTCGATTGATCGGGCTATGGATTCTTCAATTGAACAAGATTGGTCATTGCGAGCCTGTAAGGCGTGGCAATCTAGACTAGCTACCAATTCTCCAGCCTGGATTGCTTCAGCTTCGCCTCGCAATGACGTCTCTCCAGTCCTCGAACTCATATAAGTCTCTTCCGTAAAACCAAGGTATTTCTTGAGTAGGGTGGCACCTTGAGCGCTAGTTCTACTTAAGTCAATATCTGATGAGGTAATAGAGCTAAAGACTTTGAGTTTGTTTCTGGCTCTAGTGATTGCTACGTTGAGACGTCTATGTCCGCCTTCACGGTTAAGAGGTCCAAAGTTGTGCGAGAGATTGCCTTTGCGGTCTCTTGCGTAACCGATACTAAAGTAAATTACATCACGTTCATCACCTTGAACATTCTCAAGGTTCTTGATAAACAAAGAGTCAGTGCGCTCTTCATCCAAGAAGCTTTGATTTTGTTCTGGGTTTTTACGCAGTTCTTTTGCTAATTCTCTTTCAATTGCAAATTGCTGGGCTTCAGAGAAAGCAATAACACCAAGGCTGGTTTCAGGGTTCTTTGCATAATGCTCAATGATAGCTTCAGCTACCCTTGCTGCTTCTTTACGGTTAAATCTTGAGCCTTTTTCGTAATAACCCTTGTCTATTAATTCAAACTCAATTCCATAATCATCTGACTTTGCAATTGGTGAAGGGAAAGTGATTAATTGATTGTCATAAATATGGTAGTTAGAGAACTTGATCAAGTCCTCATGACGACTGCGATAGTGCCAATTGAGAGTGTGGCTATCTAGGAAGACAGAACATTCGTCAAGTACACTCTCGAAGTTGTTGTTTTCATAGTCATCGTCATCATTGTCAATCTGACTAAAGAAATTAGTTGGTGGTAATTGATTAGAGTCACCAGCTAATATAAGTTGCTTACCTCTATAAATAGAACAAATGGCATCTTCGGTTCTGATTTGCGAAGCCTCATCAAAAATTACCAGGTCAAACTCCACCAGGCTGTGGTCATTATTGTCTTTCTTGACTTCGATTAATTGAGAAACAGAAAGTGGGCTCATCATCCAACATGGCTTGAGAGTTTGCAAGAGTTCTGGGATCTCTTGTATCAAGAGTCTAGCTGGTTTATGTTTCTTTTTTTTGTTGAGTTCATGACTAAGAACCTGCAAGTCTTGCTTGTGAAGAATATTAGAAGCAAACTCTATCCAGTTGAGTGACAGTGATTTACTAACTTGATATTGGTTTTTTGCTTGCAACTGTAAGTCAAGATTGGTGAATTTATCAATAAGAAGTTGTTGTGCGTCACCACTGAATTTGCGCATCTGTGGGTTTTCTATCTCGATTTTGTCAGCCCAGAGTTGGTAGAGTTTGCGCAAGAATAGAGATTTAATCATTCCCGCATCAATATTTTTTATTGGTGAATTGATTAATGCAGTAACAAATTGACCCATGCCTAGACTCTTTGCTTCTGTTTCTAGTCTTTTGAATTCTATCCAGTCTTCTATTTTGGTGATGTTGGTTATTAAGTCTTCAAGATGATCTGATAGTTCAGTAAAGCTGAGTTTGTCAAAATCCAAATTGGGATTAGGGAAAATCGTTTTGTAATATTGAGAATGGAACTTGAGTAATTCATATGCTTGAATTAGATCCTTGGCTTGTTGCTGGAAATCACTAAAACTATCCTCTTCTGTGTTCTCTGAAACTACTTCAAGTAAGGTGTTTGGCAGGCTCCCGTCACCAAATTTACCCATTACCTTACGTACCCAATTGATTGCAGTGATAGTTTCATTCCAGTCAGTATCAAACTCATCATAAAAATCACCAAGAGCGAATTTGAGCTCGGTTTCTTCTTTGGCTATTTCATTTGCTTTTTTGTCTAATTGGGCAGCATGTTCAAGGTCGCTAATGATCGAATCAATGCTCTTAGCTTCGTTGTAGACTGACATCTTTTTGATTTTGTCGACTGTCTGATAGTAATCAAAATTGAGGAATCTGAATATCCCAGTGAATTTCTTGGTGAATTTAGTTATTAGTTCTTCGTGATTTAATTCCAGAAAGTCGGGATTGTATTTACCAAGCAATTTGGTCTTATCCATGGTGTATTCTTCATGCTCAATCTTAGCTTCAATTGTTAGTGTTTGCACATCGTTGAGTTTGGTGGGGTTGAACCAATCCTTCTTAGGAAACGGAGAATCGATTGCAAGCTTGGAGGCTTCAGCCAGCCATTTGAATTCTTTGATATTAGTTACTTCACGGGCAAAATATTTTTGGGCAATTGGGTTAGCGTAGTCCTCTAGTCTTTTGAGGATATTTTTAAATTCAAAGAAATTAGTTTTGATTTCATTCTCTAGCTCAAAACTAAGGTTTTGCACGTCAGCATTACGCCAAATGAAATTATCATAGTCATTAAGAATCTCTTGTTTGCTGGCAAGGTCTTTGAACCAATAATCAAGCTGGGAGAGCTTACGCAAGTCTATTTTTTCTATACTTGGAACTGTAAATTCAATTCCTTCAGCACCGGCAAGTTTCATCTCAAGGTCACTTAGCTCACCATAAATCTCATAAAGGCTCTTGCTGATTGGCTCACGTATCTTGTGCAGTTCATAAATCCCTGACTGGATTTGCTTCTTGACTTTGTTTATATCATCAATAAAAACTGGACGTTGAGAATCCATTGCCAGCGCTTTAATTTCATCAACTGAAGTTTTGAGTTTGTGGATAATTTCTGATTTTTTCTTTTGTGAGTTGTGTAATTCAAGGCAAAAAAGATCGAGTTTACTTTCTTTGAGTCTATTTACAACAACTTCAAGAGCCGATTTTTTTTCGCTTACAAAAAGGATTTTTTTGTTTTGTGCAAGTGACTCAGCAATAATATTGGCGATCGTTTGTGATTTGCCGGTACCGGGAGGTCCTTGAATAACAAAGCTCTGACCGGCTTTGGCTGCATTGATTGCTTCTTCTTGACTACTGTCAGCATCAAGAATTTGCATTGAATGATTGGCATCCAGTTTACTATCAATTTGATCTGCTTTAACTAGAAACTCTTGCTTGAGTGGTTGAATTTTGCTAAGTTCATCTGCTCCGATAAGCTCTCCAGAGATTTGTCTTATAATTGGATGATTTTCTATTCTCTTCTCGTTCTCTTCTATATCTTTATAGAGTGAAAGTTTAGCAAAAGAAAACAAGCTCAAGCATGACTCGTCAATCATTATCCAGTTCATATGATCCTTGGTTATATAGGCTTGAATGCGGGCAATAGTTTCCTCAAGTTGTTCTATGTTTTCAATTTCTTGTAACTCTTCTTCAAAACCACTAAGGTCTATACCGTAGTCTCTATCTAGTTTGTAGGCGAGTGTCGGATTTATTCGAATCTCGTCTTCAACCAGGTTGAGCTTGAATGCGCCATTGAGTCCGCGTCTATCAAGATTGACAGGCAGAAGCAGTAGCGGTGATTTTGCTAGGTCTTCTATGTTATTGGTAGTTTTAGGTTTCCACTCCAAGAAAAAAAGTGTGAGATAAAGTATATTAACGCCGGTTTCTTGAATGCTGGCTTTGGCTCTGGTTTTGAGTTTAGAAAGACATTGATCAAGTGATTTAAGGTCTTTATTGGTTTGTAGTGCACTACTTAAGTCGAAGTCTATATCAATTGCCATTGGGGCGTCTAATGACTCAAGATCTTCAAAGCTCATGCCTGGCTCTAATGAGTCATCATTCATGGGGATTTCAGTTGCCCCATCTGTACCAAGTTCATTGGTGTTGAATGCAGTAATCGAATGTTGTAAAGCAAGTGACTTCGATTCAAGTACTAGTTTTTTGAATACATCTTTGGGATCTTCAGTAAATTCAATTGTCATGCTCGGGCGTGACTTGAAAAACAAGAGTTGATTTCTTTTACTAAAGTCAATAAGATGCTTTTTCCAATTCTCAAGTTGTGACTTGATTTTGGATTGCTTGAACTCTATTGAACTATGATTAATTGCCATAAAAAAAACGGCAAAGCTATGCCTTGCTATAAGAATAGACCTTGTTTTCGGGTCTTATGTTCCATTATTAATATTATTTAAGCTGTCTTTCTGAAATATGCTTTACAATTTCGATTTTTCATATTATTATAAAAAAAAAGACAAGGAAATCATAAGCTCCGTAGGGATTTTGATTCTTTTTTTTGATTTATCTATTATGGCATCAATTGGACATCTAACATCAAGACAAGTAGCAGTCAGCGGTGGACATGGTATAAGTCGTATGGTTAAGACTATTGGATCAATAGTTGCTAAAGTTTATAATGGTTTGCGAACTTGGGGATCTGCCACAAGCAGAACTCAGTTAAAACAGTTAAGTCGACCAGCACCAGTTCTTAATAAGCCAAGAGTGAGTAGAGCTCGCAAAAGTCATGTTGCTCCTCAATTACAGATTACTAAAACTGGAGTAGCTGATCAGGCTTTAAGCTGGGCTGATCGTGACTATAGAAAATCAGAAATTAGTTCGCCTGCTAAACCCGCTGACATAGATCGAGTTAGGACAAATAGCATAATTTCGAAGGTCCGCAAAAGTAATCCCACAAGACACAGAAAGGTCTATAACTTCTTCTAATTTGTTAAGCTTTTAAGCAGCAGGTGCTTCTTTAGTCTTCTCTTCTTCTGGAGCAGCTTTTGCTTCTGCTTCAGCTGTTTTGGCAGCTTCAGCTTCTTTGACTTTGGCCTCTGCTTCAGCTGCTTTAGCCGTTTCTGCTTCTTTGACTGCGTTGACTTTTGCTTCAGCGTGTTTTTTCTTAGCTTTGGTATTTTTAGTTGATTGAGCAACTATTTCTTCTTTAGCTTTGACTTTCTCAGTTCTGTCTTTAGCTTTATGTTGGTATGGTCCACTTACTAAATCATGAATTGGCTCTCTTTTTAAGACTGAACTTACTGAATCAGAGGCTTGTGCGCCAACTGATTGCCAGTACTTAGCTCTTTCTGTGTTTAAAACTAGCTCCTTGCTTTTTGGATTGTAAAAACCTAGTACTTCTACTGGTTTACCGTCTCTTTTGCAAGACTTCTCTAGTACAGATATTCTGTACATAGGTGCTTTTTTCTTGCCAAATCTCTGAAATCTAATTTTTAACATACTCAGTGGACAATTTTAGCTTAATCCAAGCCATAAATACAAGGTTTTTTATAAAGAATTTGTATTAATCAGCGCCGTTGATTATGCATAGGCTAGATTATGCCGCAGCTTGACAAAGCTCTTGGCTTTTGCCTGCTGGATCCGCAATTTCGTTAAATTCGCCTTCTGGGAAATGGATTTTAACCTCGCGCTCAGCTGAGCCTGGATCTGTATCACTTCCGTGAATAGCGTTATCACCTATATGTTTGCCGTATTGCTTTCTAATAGTACCTTCAGCAGCAGCAACTGGGTCAGTTGCACCCATCGCTTCTCTTGCTTTTTCAACTACATTTGTACCTTCCCAAACCATGCCTAGAATAGAACCAGCTGTAAATGATTCGATTAATTCAGGAAAAAAAGGTTTGTCGCTAAGTGCTGCATAGTGCTCTTTTGCTAATGCTTCACTTGGTTGATAGCTTTTCATAGCAACGCATTTTGCGTCTGGAAGTAATTTGCTGAGCATTGTTATTATTCCAGTGGCATCACCTCTGCTGTATGCTTCAGGTTTAATTGCTAAAAACGTTTGTTGTGTAGTCATGAGCAAAATTATAGCAAACCGTTACGTTTTTATCACCCGGTGTTAAAAACGTAACGGTTTTGACTTGTGATACAATTTTATCTTGATGCAAGTTTTAGAAACTAGTACGAAATTCGATACGATTCGACCTTTAGCTTGGGATAGTGATTCTCAAACTGTTAGCTTGATTGATCAAAGAGAGCTGCCTTATGAATTGAAGCATGTTCAAATTCAAGACTATAAGTCTATGACTGAAGCTATAAAGAACATGACTTTGCGCGGGGCACCTTTGATTGGCATCGCTGCCGCTTATGGAATGGCACTTGCTGCAAAGGCTGGAGCGGATCTTTGTGAGGCTGATGCCTTATTAAGATCAACAAGACCGACAGCGGTGAATTTGATGTGGGCGCTTGATCAAGTGCAAGCTGTCATTCAAGGCTGTGACTTTGTTGATCCAAAAACTATTTATCAAAAAATACTAACTAAGGCTCATTGGATTTTGGAAGATGATATTGAAAGATGCAAGGCGATGAGTAAAAATGCTACTCAGTACATTAAATCTAAGGTGAGAAGTAAATCCGGTGTGACTGGGCTTCAAATGCAAGGCTTGCGAAGTTCGAATCAGGCTGAGTTGACTGAGCCGTCAATAATGACTGATTCGGATGAGCATAACGCAGCAGTTGGAGTTCAGCCATACCGGATTCTGACTATTTGTAATGCTGGAGCGTTGGCTACGGGCGGCTACGGTACTGCACTTGGAGTCATTCGTGAACTTGCTAAAGAAGGTTTAGTTGAAATGGTTTATGCCTGCGAGACTCGTCCGCGTCAACAAGGCTCGCGACTTACTGCTTGGGAATTGTCGCATGATCAAATCCCTGTGACTTTAATTAGTGACAATATGGTTGCTCATGTGATGAAACAAGGGCTAGTAGATTTGGTAGTTACTGGCGCTGACAGGATTGCAGCCAATGGAGATGCTGCAAATAAAATAGGTACTTATGGAGTGGCGATTCAAGCTAAGTTTCATGAGATTCCATTTTTTATTGCAGCTCCAAAGAGCACTTTTGATATGAGCTTAGAGAATGGGTCTTTGATTCCAATTGAAGAAAGATCAGTAGAAGAAGTTTCTCATATTAACGGCAAGTCAATTACAGCAGAGTCGGGTGTGGCGTTTTTCAATCCTGCTTTTGATGTTACGCCTAGTAGTTTGATTGAAAAGATTTTTACGGAAGAGGGATAAGGGGAGATGAATCTAAGCTTGCCACCAGGAGGAAAATCTCCTTGGACCAATAGAGTGGAGCATTGGGGTTCACTGAATAATCCTGGGTTCAAGCCGGCACTTAGTCTTCGCAACGAAAGAGCTGAAGTTAGACGGTTTTTTGAAGTCTATGACAAAGCTCTTGGGGAATACAGAGACAAGGTCACAGCTGCTGTTGAGAAAATAAATTGGTATGGTGTTGAGGGTGATAATTTGAAAAATAAAGTGCTGGAATATTATACTCGGATCAATGAATACCTTGATGATCGTTTCCCCCTAGAGGGATTGATTGCCAAGTCTGATATAGCAAGAGTCTCAACTGTTGCATTCAATGATCCCTTAGCTTTACGTGAGCAGTCATTGTTTAAAAAGAAAATGGAGTGCGTATTAGGTTCTGGTCAAGAAGCTTTGACGAAGACTGATTTGATTGAGATACTTGTTGCAATTAAGCAGGGACAATATCGCAGCAATTAAACCAAAGCCGTCTCAAGCAAAGAATTAGCAGTCATTTCTTTTGGTTTTGGAAGACCTAGGTAGTCACAAATCGTTGGAGCTATATTAGCCAGTGCAAGACTGTTGTTGAGATCATTCAGATCTGAGTGTGCTGGACGTAGTTTGATTTCTTGTTTTGAATTAATTATTACAAAGGGCACTGGGTTAGTACTGTGTGCGGTGCGCACTTCACCATCGTCTTGGCACATCTGGTCAGCATTACCGTGATCAGCGGTGAGCATGATGACATAGTTCTCTTCTTTGGCTTTGGCAACTACTTGCTCAAGGGATTTGTCGATTGCACTAAGTGCTTTGAGCACAGCATCCCAGTTGCCAGTGTGTCCTACCATGTCGGGGTTTGCAAAGTTGCAGACGATTAGTTTGTAGTCTTTGTCTTTGTTGGACATTGCCTCAAGCAAGCCAGCTGTTACTCCTGGCAAACTCATTTCTGGTTGCAAGTCATAAGTTGCTACTTTGGGGCTTGGTATTAACAAGCGGTCTTCGTTTTCAAATGGCTGCTTGCGGCGTGAATTGAAAAAGCTCGTTACGTGATTAAATTTCTCGGTTTCAGCAACACGAAATTGATTCATGCCGGACTTGGAAACTAGCTCACCAAGGTTCATTGAAAATTCTTGCTTTGGTAGTGTGTCTTCGGTAAAAGCAATTGGAAGTGGTGGTTCAACTCCATAGTCAGCAAAACAAAGATAATGTAGATTCTTCAAGCCAGACTTGTGAGCAATCTCGTTAGAGATTTGTTTTGCTCTGTCTGGTCTGAAATTAAAAAATATTACAGCGTCATTGTCTTCAATTAAACCATTGTCATTAATGATTGTTGGAAAAATAAACTCATCAGAGTTGCCAGTTGGGTTTTTGCCATCTTTGGCAAGCTGGTAACCGTCAATGATTGCTTGACTAGCACTCGCTGATTTTTGCCCCTGCCCTTTGATCACGGCATCTGTATATTTTTTAATGCGGTCTTGATTATTGTCTCTGTCCATTGCCCAGTAGCGTCCTGAGACTGTGGCGATATTTATTTTGTCTTGGAAGCGGCGCATTAAATGCTCAGCAACATAAGGAGGGTCATCCCGTCCATCACTAATCGCATGTAAATAGCTTTGCTCTTCTTTGAGTCCCTTGCGCTTGGCAAAGTCGATCAATGCATCGAGGTGACCGAGATGGGCGTGAACATCACCCTCAGAGATTAGACCAATGAAATGAATTTTGGAATTGTTGGTTTTGGCATGAGTGAAGGCTGCGTCAAGTGCTTGGTTTTCAAAAAACTCTCCGCTTCTTACCATGTCAGAAATAAGTGTAAGTTTTTGTTTATTGATCCTGCCGGCGCCAATGTTTTCGTGTCCCACTTCTGAGTTGCCCATGATGCCTTCTGGCAAGCCAACGTAAGTACTACTTGCATTAAGCAATGTATGCGGGTATTTTGCGATTAATGAATCATAGAATGGCGTTTGAGCTGCTTCTATTGCATTAGCTTTGCTGCCTGGGTTGTAACCCCAGCCATCTAAAATTAGTAATAAAACTTTTTGCATTGTGCTAATTCTATCATGTGGGATGAGGTCCTTAGGTATTCAGGGTTTATGGTGTTCTAGATTCATTGTGGAATGGAGAAATCTTGCAGGCAGATGAATCCTGCCAGTGTCTATGCCAGAGCAGTTGGGATCACTGTTTATCGAAGTAGGCTTCAAAGATTTTCTTAGCAACGGGAGCTGCGACTGTACCACCATGTCCGCCACCTTCAAGAAAGACCACAACTGCAATCTCCGGATCCTTGGCTGGCGCATAAGCAGCAAACCAACCATGAGTTGAGTGATCGTAGCCTCTTACTTCTGCAGAGCCAGTTTTGCCAGCTACTTCTACTCCTTTGAGCCTCGAGGCTTGACCTGTACCAGTGGCGATACATTTCTTTAAGCCCATCTCAACGATCTTGTAACTCTCTTCTGAGATGCCCTCTATATCAATCAAGCTTTCTTTGTCTTTGTTTTTGATCAAATGGGGTTGAGGTAAAAGTCCCTTGTTGGCAATTCCTGAAATTAGCCTGGCTGCTTGAATAGGACTTAGCATTAAAAAACTTTGTCCTATAGAGAAGTGCAAAGTGTTACCCGGGAACCATGCTTCTTTGAGCTTTTTTCTCTTCCATTCTGGACTTGGTAAGATTCCTTTGCTTTCTCCCAGTAATTCAATTCCAGTAAGCTGTCCTGCTCCAAACTTACTACCAGTATTTGTGAGCCATTCAGCTTTCATGCGTTTGGCAATTTGATAGAAGTAAGTATTTCGAGACCACTCGAGTGCGTCTATTAAATTCATTTGCGCTTCTTTACTAGTCCAGTCACCAAATTGAAAACCTGCATAACTTATACTGCCACCTACTTTGAGGTATTCGTTCATATTGACAACGCCGTGCTCCAATGCTGCAATTGCAGTAATTGGTTTCCAAATACTACCTGGAGTATAAGCGGAGATTGCTTTATTTAAGAAGGCTTTGCTGTCGAGTAGTGATTGATAAAGCTTGAATGGTACTGGCTTGGTGAAAATATTAGGGTCGAAACTGGGGCTGCTTACTAAACAATAAATCTCCCCGTTACGAGGATTGATTACAACTGCTGCTCCTTGTTTCCCTTCAAGTGCTTCAAGAGCTACTCTTTGTAAGCCTATATCGATTGTTAAGTGAAGATCTTCACCTTTGATAGCTGGTTTGATTACTCGCTTGTCGCGTGAGTCTGTGATTAAGCTTTTGCCGTATCGATCAACTACCACTCTTGCTTCACCTTTGGTTCCTTGTAATTGTTGATCAAAAACTTTTTCAAGTCCTTCCTTGCCAAGAATGTCACCAAGCCCCAATCCACGTGATCGAGCTTCTTTGAGTTCTTGACTATTGATTTGTCCAACATAGCCAATGATATGTGCTGCTATTTCTTTTTGTGGATAATAGCGGGTAGCCTGTTTCTCAACAGCGATCCCTGGTAAGTGATTCTTGTTCTCATAAATCTTAATCGCTGATTCGATACTAATATCATTGTCTAAGGTAATTGGCAATGGTGTGCTCGCGTCCACATTTAAAAAGATATCTAATAGTTCTTTATAACTTAATTCAATAAAATTGGAGAGGATTTTGGCTACAGCTTCCTTGTCTTTAAGGGCTGCTGGAAACACAATGACACTAAGTGATTGTTTACTTGTTGCTAATATTTCACCGTGTCTATCATAAATGATGCCTCTTGGGGCTCGAGTGATTGCCGTTCTACTAGTGTTGTTTTTTGCTAGTCTTTTATATTTTTGATAATCGATGATCTGTAATTGAAATAAGCGCAAGCCTAGAAAACCCAATAGGGCTATTGTGAAGTAATAGAGGATATTGCTCTTATTTAACATTTTGGCTAGTCCTAGGCTAACAAGCTCACTTTTAGATTTACTGGAGCTAAAGCAATTGCTTTAGATATATAGTTTACAATAGTCTTGAAAGCCTTTGAGTTTATGATTAAAATAAAGAATTTAAAAAAATCATTTGGTAACAATGTTGTACTTAATGGGGTTAGTTTTAAGGTAGAGAAGGGCGAAGTACTTGCTTTGATCGGATTTTCAGGTTGTGGCAAGAGTACTATCCTTAAAATTGTCGCTGGTTTAATTGATGCTGATGAAGGTGAAATTGAATTAGGAGCCGGTAAGCTGGGAATGTCGTTTCAATACTCTGCATTGTTTGATTCAATGACTATTGCAGACAACATTAGTTTTCCGCTTTATATAGATAAGGAGACAAAAGATCTTCCTGATTTTGAGATTGATAGAATAGTCACTGAAAAACTTTCACTGGTTGGTTTACCTGGAATTAATAACTGGTCCCCAAGTGAGCTGTCTGGTGGAATGAAAAAACGAATTAGTTTTGCTCGAGCTATCGTTAATGATCCTGAAATAATTCTTTACGATGAACCGACTGCTGGATTGGATCCTGTCGCAAGTACTATTATAGAAGATCTAATTACTAATCTTCAGAAAGAAACAAATGCAGCAAGTATTTTAGTCACCCACCAAGCTTCAACTATCAAGCGTGCTTGTACTAGAGTTGTAATGATTTATGGTGGCAAGGTGGTTTGGGAAGGCACTCCTGATGAACTTTTTGATGAGAAGAATACGAATAACTATTCTAGTCAGTTTCGAGATGGGGCAGTCGACGGACCAATGCTAGTACAGCATTAACTTGCGTAGCAAGTTAATGCGGTTGTGGTCGGCTTTCAGCCTCCCTGGTTGCGTCCTCTTTGAGGACTGGTTGCGCTTCGCTGATGAAAGCCTAATGCGGTTATTAGTAGTAGATCAGTTTTCCGCATTTGAAGCTATGGTAACAGGATTCATTATCAATTCTGAAAGCCCATGGTAATTCGGGTGATTAATTTGATTCTATTTCTAGAACACGCCCACTAAAAATACTAATAGCCGCTTCAGCAACTTCGTCCATTTTAGTTTTACCTTTGATAGCTGGTTTAATGAGATCTTCGTTGACAGGAACGGTTTCTGAGCTAATGGTTTCTATGGTTGTTTCAATTGGCGACGAGTCTTGAGGATTTACTTGAACGGATTGCTCTCTTTTCTCTATTCTTGGTTCGATATTCTCTACATGAGAGCTAGGGATTCGAAGCTGTTTGATTAACAACTTCGACTACCTCGATATTTAATGATTGAACTGTCTGTCCTGATGACTTAACAATGGCTTCAAGTATTTCTGCTGAACGGGATTCTAGTTTGGCTTTTAAGAATTTAAATTTGTCAGGCATTTGCATTTGTGCAATTGCACCTTCGACTTTGATGAGTTTAGCTTGACTGCTTATATACATTCCTCTGGAGCCTGGACTCAGGTGTTCAAGGAAGCTGTCTGATTGACTTTCTGTTTTGGGAGCTGCTGCTTGTACTGGTGCAGCCTGAGGAGCTTCTGTAGGACTAGCTGCCTTCTCAACTATCGGTTTTGCTTGAGGCTTCGTTATAGGAACAGATTGAGTTGGCTTTGGAGCAGGGTTTGCTCTTGCTTGCCCCGTTCCCTTATTTCCTGTTCCCTGTTCTAGTTTTTCAATTCTTGTAAGTAAATCCTTTACCACTAGGATATCAGCTCTGTGCGTGATTTTGATGAGCCATGCCTTAAGGACGTTTTTGGTTTGAGTGCTGTTTTTAAAACTAAGACTTAAGCCATTAAGTGAATCAAGAATTTGCACTAACTCAAAGCTTTCTGTTGAGCTTTCTTTGACTAGTGCAATGAGTTTGGTGAACTTGGGACTTGGCTCTGCTTTGATTAGGTTTTCTACTAAGTTAAGTATATGTCCGCTAAGTTCATTAGTGATTGCCATTGGATCTTTGCCATTAGCTAGTAAAGTATTCAAATCCTCGACTAGCTTTTGAGGGTCTCTTGTGATGATTGCTGCTGTAATTGAATCAAGCTGATCGCCAGGAATTAATCCAAGGATGTCTAAGACTTTGGCTTCACCAATTGTTGTTTCGGTATTTGAAAAAACACTAAGCTGATCTAATAAACCAAGTGCGTCTCTCATTGCACCATCAGAATGCTCTGCAATCATGGTGAGCGCCTCTGTATCAATATTGATTGCTTCTTGCTCTGAGACGTATTTTAAGCGCTGCATTGTTGCATTGACTGTAATTGGTTTAAACTTGAGATTTTGACATCTACTAGAAATTGTTTTTGGTACTTTAGCTTCTTCTGTTGTTGCAAGAACAAAAATAACTTTGGCAGGCGGTTCTTCAATGACTTTGAGTAATGCATTGAATGCTTCAGTAGAGAGCATATGAACCTCATCGATAATATAGATACGGTATTTGCCAGTGATACTTGCCATATTGACTTTCTCTATCAAATCTCTAGCATCACTAACTCCACCATGCGAAGCTGCATCGATTTCAGTGACATCGACACTTGATGAATTAATTACTCCAAGACAAGTCTCGCACTTGCCGCAAGGATCTATAGTCGGACTACTACCGCTGCTCGGATTTAAACAATTGAGGGATTTTGCAATAATTCTTGCGGTACTTGTTTTACCGGAACCTCTTGGTCCAGTAAGTAGGTAGGCGTTAACAATCTTGTTGTTTTGGATTGCGTTAATTAGTGTTTCTTTGACAGAATCTTGAGAGATA
>JABHOV010000033.1 GCA_018695135.1 Candidatus Melainabacteria bacterium
CAACCAGGAGCCGTAGGCTCAGTAGCCGACAGACTTTGAATTTTACGGTTACGGAACCAATGGGTTCCTGTTGGCGTTCGCGATGCTCGCTGCTTGCGTACTCTTCGAGTACTGCTTGTGGTCGCTACGCTCCCTGTAATATCTATAATCTTTAGCAGGCACGTAGTGCCGCAAATAGTCCTTTGATAAAGGACGCAACCAGCAAATCTTTGATTTGCGCAACCAGGAGCCATAGGCTCCGCAACCGGACTCACATAGTGAGTCCCTATTTAGATCTCAAAATCTTTCATGACTATCTTCAATTTCTGTAAAATTTTCATATGTAATTGTGAAGAGCGTGATTCTGATACGCCTAGTACTTCACCAATCTCTTTAAAGGTTAGTTTTTGATAGTGATAGAGTGCAACTAGTAATCTTTCTCTTGGATTAAGTGAATCAATAGCTTTGGCTAGTTTGTCTCTTAGTATAGATTGTTCAGTAAATTCTTCCTGGCTTTGTGTGTTGGATGCAAGGTTGTCAATTAAGCAAACTTTACTTTCTTCAAATGGTTTTGTAGATTCAGTTGCATCAAGTGAGAATACTAATGCTGATGCTTGAACCTTGATTGCTCTAAGGTCCTCAGGTTCGATATTGAGAGCATCTTTAATTTCAACATCAGTTGGAGATCTACCAAGTTGAGTTTCGAGTCTGGCATAGGCTTCGTTAAATCTTTTAACTCTACTTCTACCTGTTCTACTGAGGAAGTCTCTTGATCTTAGGAAATCAAGAATTTCTCCACGAACTCTATTTATTGCAAAAGTTTCAAATGAACATGTCTGTTGAGGATTGTATCTATCAACAGCTTCAATTAAACCAATTGTCCCATAGCCTAGTAAGTCTTCTTTGTCAAAATCAGGAGTCCCTAGATTAGGGAAGCGCCCGATAACCCAGTTAACTAGGTATGCATAGCGTTTGATTAATTGTTCTCTGATTTGTAAAGGTTTGTTGTGAGTTCTGTAACGATGCCAGATTCTCATGGATTCCTCTTTGTTACGTGGATCCGAAACTTGTGTTTGATCACGCATCTCTCCAGTTGCCTTGCGAGAAGTGGCGATGATTGGATTTTCGGTTGTTTTTGTTTTTTTCACGTTAGATGTTCTCTAGTTTGAGTTGTCTGATTGCTACCTGCTCTTCAATAAATCTCTTGCGTTCTGAGCGTTTATGTTCTAGTTGGTACAAGCGAACTTTTTGCAAATGCGTTCCAATGATAGAGCCGATGCAGTAACCGATTAATGCAAAGACAAGAGCAAATGTAAAACTCTTAACTATGACATCATCAATCCTGAGCTGTAGCGGATCTGTGCGCATTACTACATATATAAAATATCCAGTAAAGGTCGGGACCCAAGCCATAGCAGCAAGTTTGATAGAGATGTTTCGATAGGCCTTGAGTTCTTTCATCAACTTTTCCTTTAAATATTTATTATTCTCAGGTGTATTGTTGATCGCCATCGAGTCTCTCCTCTAAACTTATTCCAATAACTACCCCTATCTCTAAGTCACTCTTATGACTGAATTTGACTAGTAAAATAAGGTCACAACACTAGCTTTCCAGTGGAAATATGACAACAAGAACTATAGACTTGGATATTGCTAGTCTAAATGATCTAGTTTGGTTATGAGGACTTTAAGAAAAATGAGGACGCAGAATTGTTTCGAAACATTGTTTCAAAGAGTTTAGTCGCTTATTCTAAGCAAAGATGAATACCGCGAAGTTTGCTTAATAATTCTAATCAATAAAAAGAATTGGAGTTAATAATCCATCTAAGATGATAATGCCTACTATTACAAGTGCAGTGGCCTTCGTGGTAGCCAGACCAACTTCTTTGGCACCACCTTTACAATTGAGTCCCATAGTGACATTGATAAGTAGTGCGTAGATACAAAAAATTTCAGTCTTGATTAATGGATAAAAATATTCTTTGAGACCAACATATTTCCATGCAGAATTTAAAAATTCGGCAAACTCTAAATTGATAACCATTTTGGCAATAAACATTCCTGAAAATAAGCTCACTATGATTGCAATTGCTAGTAAAAGTGGAGTAAGGATTATTACTGCTAGAAGAGTTGGGCTCAGTAAAAAATATACCGGATCTATTTTGAGCACTTTGAGCACATCGACTTGTTCTGTGACAGTCATGGTTGAGATCTCTGCTGTTAGTGCAGTACCGCATCTTGCTGCTAGTGCAAAGGCTACAAAGATAGGTACTATTTCTCGCAAGTCGGCAACTGCGATTAATCCACCTACAAGCTCTCTACCACCTTGGTTGGTTAATTCAATTGCAGTGTTGTATGTAAGGATCATGCTTGCTATAGAGCAAAGTGCAACGATCATTAAAATAGATTCATAGCCAATGAAGACTAATCTGGAAATCAACATTGATACTTGTATGCGTCCTGCAAAAATATCTTTGAAGGCACGAAATAAATAAATCACTGCAGAACCAAGAATTTCGACAAAATTGGCTTTAGTGGAAGATTTTGCTTCGATGTGGGTTTGCATGATCTATTTAGATGCTAAGTCCTTATATTTAGACTAATCTTACAACGTGTCTTCGCAAACTGGTAGAGCTAAAACAGATTGCGTCGTAGCAAATGCCGCATCGTAGCGAAGCGAAGAAGAATGGTAGCTGGGAGCAGACTTGAACTGCCGGCCTGTGGGTTATGAATCCACCGCTCTTACCAACTGAGCTACCCAGCCACAATCCTTTGTATCTAACGAACAAAGGCGTATTTAACAATATCACTTGTTTTATCAATTCTACAGAACTTAGATAGATTTTTAATGTTGTCGTTCTTATTTAGAGCACGAGCGCGTATTCAGCTTCTTTGGCTTTTTGGATTTTTTCTTTGATATTACTAATATCGTGCCAGTTGAAATTGTTGGAGATTACTGGGCGGAATTTGAATTCTGGTTCTTTAAGAAGTTCAACGAGTACTGCTTTGGTTTTATATTGTGCCGGAAATTCTTCGATTTCTTTATTCTCGTTATTTGTAACTAAGACAATACGACGTTTAATTAAGTCACTTATGATTTTGATATTATGGTTGTAGTCTGGTCCATTACCATTGCTACGTAGTCGTATTTTAGTTGCTCCAAAGTTATCAATTAAGTGAGCTGCTTGTTTTGCATAAATCAACACAGTAATTAATGAGTTCATGGTGTTTTGATGTGAGTCTAGAATCATTAGGTTACCGTCTTTATCAAGATTATGTTCTAATAAACGACTAGCTAGTTTGCCGGCTTTATCAAGTAAGAGTTCATGCACAAATGTTGTTAATTCTTTATTGTCTTGGCTTTTAACAAAATTGACTACCGTTGTCGTATCTGACTCAATAGTAGCTTTGATCATTTCTTTGATCCCACTAAGTAATGGTTGTTTATGATTTTTGACAGTAGATAATTTTTGTTCAATCTCGCTAACTGTTTTTGGTAATTGTTTGGAATATTGATCTAAGTCTTGATAAATTTCTAGAAGATCTTTGAGTTGGATTTTAGGTCTAAGCTTGTTGGCAAGGGTATTGTCACCTGCAATAAGTGCTTTGTTGTAGGCGCTTAGTTGCTTTGGATATTGAAGTAATTTAGTTTCAATATCTTGACTTAAACCTAGATAAACACCTGGTTTACCATCCATGTGTGGCGCTTCAAGACCTTGCTCCATTCCTAGACCTTGTTGTAAAACTTTGTTGAATAAGATAGGGATGTATTTTTGTCCTTTCGCTTGTATATCCATTATGGTTTTGAATATCTGTACTCTTGCTTTAAGCGAATCTATATCATCACTTTCTGCTGGAAGATATTTGACCAATATATAGAACAAAAGACTAGCAAGGATGCTATTGCGATGTTCAATACTTTGCCCATCACCCTTTTGCGGCTTCTTGCTTTCACTCTCTAAGCTTTTTTCTAGAAATTTAACAATTATTGGTGTGTTGAGTAATAGGAAACCTCTACTGCCAACAAGTTCTTTCATTTGTTTGGTTTTAGCCATTCCTAAACTATTTCTACCGTCTTTATCTTCTAGTGGAGCTATGATTTGTTTACCGTTTTCATCTTTGATCATTGATTCATTTTTTAGAAATTCAATAAGATCTTTTATTTGTTTTACTTCTTGTTCATCTAAACCATGTTCTTGATTTGGTTGTAGGTTTGCAAAGAGTTCGGTAGCGAGTTCTAGATGTAGAGACAATCTTCCAATGTCTGTCATTTTAGCTATTCGCTTCAACATGGCATTGGCAGCATTGGTGATGTTATAACGTTCAGCTGAACACATGTCAGCAAGCTCAAAAAGTGGATAATTTGATCCGGAAATATCATGAAGTTCTTTACCTAAATGAGCAAGTTCTTTGCCTAAGCGTCTAATATTAAGAGTAGTAATTTCTTTGGGTTCAAGCCAGGTTTTGTAGTCATTGTATTTTTCTATGTAGAAAGATTTTAGCCAATCTATTTTTTCGAAATTTGGATGAAGGGTAAAATTGCTATCCTCAGCTTTAAGACCTCTATGAGTTGTTAATCGATCGATCAATGCAACCAAGGATGCTTCATGAACTAACCTTTCAAAGTGTTCCTTGAGATGTCCGGCTTCAATCCCATCGATTCTTAAGCTATTAACAAGTTTGTGTCCAGGATAAGTTCTACCAAGTATCGTTTCGTTAGAGGTCGTTCCTAGTAAGTCATCAGTGCTGTGCAACTCATCATAATGATTTGCTATATCTTGGTTATGTTCTTCGGTATTGAGCCCAAGCTCGTTCCAGCTATTGTCTGATGCTAGTGTTTGTCTGACTTGATGTGTTAATAACTCAGAGTCAGAAGAGTTTGTTAATAGTCTTGCCAGCTCTAGTTTATAAATCTCTATTTGCTTGAGTTCAAAACCCGTCGTGTTATCAGGCTGGTCATTGTGTTTCAAGTCTAGACTCTTCGTGATATTATCGACTAGTAGTTTTAGTGCCTGTTTGAATACATCAGAATCTACTTGTCCTATTTTAATATCCTCTAGATCATTATTGTTTGGATTTTGCAGGATACTACCATGGATAGCTTTTTGAAGTTGGCTTATTGTTTTACAGGAATTGGAATATGTTGCAGGATTACTAGTCACAATATTCTGTACTTGATCTTTGAATGAATTGACAATCTCTTCTGAGTGTATCCCAAACTGTGAGCCTAAGTACAAGACTTTGATGCTTTCTGCAAGTTCTAGTCTAAGGTAGTCAGGGAGTGGTATTGATCCTGTATCTGTTTTAATCTCCTGTGCAAGTATGTCAGGTTTTAATTTATTGTCTTTTAATGCACCCAAGATTTTGCCACAAAGAGCTTTGCTGATTTCCCTATTGGCTTCAAGTGCTTTGACTATATCATAGTCTGTTACATTTGGATCTAGGTTAATAGTGTTTTTGAGAACTCGGTTATTAATCTCATGTATGAATTTAACCGAGTTGTTTATGTATTCGTGAAGTAAGTCAAGATACTCATCAATAGGCGGTTCTGGATTTGGGTGATCAAGCTTTTGATATTTATTTTCAATCAATTGAAGTCTTCTCTGCATAGATTCAATAATTGTGTTTACTGCAATACCTGCTTCTTTTTTTATTTGGTCGGTATCGATCAACAATGGTGCATTTGGATTATCTCTAGTAATTCGTTCATCAATTGATAGTGTCAAATCGTGTAAGTTGCTAATAATAGTTTCTTCTGTGTTTTGGATTGTTTCTCTGATGTTTTCTTTGCCAGCCATTTGTTCTAATGAAGTTTGTTGTTTTACTCGACCAGTGCTGAATGCTGAACTTTGCAAGCGATTAGCGTTATTGGCTCTTTTGTGTTCTATTCTCGGTTCTTGTTTGTGAAAACTTTCTTGTTCATGTCTATTGTCTATTTTTTGTTTATATTTCTCTGGTACGAACTTCTTTATTAAGGGCACTCGTCCCATAAATCTTAATGCTGTATTTTTCAGCGATCCAAGCATAGTTATTATTTGCGTAAAACAAAAGGTTAATACGCCAATACTAATTATAGCAAAGTGTATAGATAGGTAGTAAACATTAAGGATATTTAATCTAGGCTTCGGGCTATAATAAGCCTATATGGTGAATAACACCCAATATTTCATAAAAGACAATGAATTAGTGTCGAAAGGCATTATTAGTCGAGAACTAATCAAAGCTGTGATTACTGCTAATGGTGCTAATGGATTAAGGTTTTTACTCAATAATGTATTGATCGAGGCTCATATTGATAATTTACATAGCACTCAACGTAATACAGTGCTTGCCAAGGCAGG
>JABHOV010000122.1 GCA_018695135.1 Candidatus Melainabacteria bacterium
CAGTCGCAGCAAAGCTGTGACGCAACCGGTATAAAAGGGTAGATTTTTGCCTTGAATAATTGCTATATCAACTAGGTATTGACAACAAAAGAGGCAGTGAGCAAAGCGAACGCAAGCAGGCTGCTGTGCAGCCGCAACCAGTCGCAGCAAAGCTGTGACGCAACCGGTATAAAAGGGTAGATTTTTGCCTTGAATAATTGCTATATCAACTAGGTATTGACAACAAAAGAGGCAGTGAGCAAAGCGAACGCAAGCAGGCTGCCGTGCAGCCGCAACCAGTCGCAGCAAAGCTGTGACGCATCCGTATAGAAAGACGAAGTCTTTCTATACTTTGACTGGCATATTGTCCACAATCGCTTGACCAAACTCTGAGCACTTCAATAAAGTAGCACCTTCCATTTGACGTTCAAAGTCATAAGTAACAGTCTTCTTGTCAATTGCTCTCTCTAAGCCAGCTTCAATTAATTTAGCAGCTTCAGTCCAGCCCATAAATTCAAGCATCATTACTCCTGAAAGAATTACTGAACCAGGATTTACTTTGTCTAAGCCAGCGTATTTTGGAGCTGTACCATGAGTCGCCTCAAAGATAGCTTGGTTATCACCAATGTTTGCACCAGGAGCAATTCCAAGACCGCCAACTTGAGCAGCTGCAGCATCAGAAATATAATCACCATTGAGGTTAGTTGTTGCAAGTACATCGTACTCATCTGGACGAAGTAATAGTTGTTGGAAAGTACTATCAGCGATACGATCTCCAATTACAATTTTGTCTCCAGCATCAGCTCCATCCCAAATCTCTTGTTCTGTGATTAATTGATCAGCATATTCATTCTTGACTAATTCATAACCCCAATCACGGAAAGCACCTTCGGTGTATTTCATGATGTTACCTTTGTGTACTATATGAACTTTCTTGCGTCCGTATTTAATTGCATACTCAATAGCAGACTTGATTAATCTAGTAGAACCCTCTTTAGATATAGGTTTGATACCAATGCCGGTACTGTTGACATTGCCAAGTTGTTTGTCCGGATTGATTTTATTAACAGCTCCGATGATTGCTTTTGCTTCATCTGAACCAGCTAAGTAATCAAAACCAGAATAAACATCTTCAGTGTTTTCTCTGAACAAGACGATATCAAGAAGCTCAGGTCTTTTCATTGGACTTGGAACTCCGTTGTACCATTTCACTGGTCTAATGCAAGCATAGAGATCAAAGATTTGTCTAAGCGCTACATTCAGTGAACGAATCCCGCCACCAATAGGAGTTGTAAGAGGTCCTTTGATTGCCAAACTATATTCTTTAATTGCATCAAGTGATGCTTGCGGCATATATTCGCCAGTGGCGTTTAATGCTTTTTCGCCAACTAGAATTTCTTTCCATTCTATTTTACGTTTGCCATCATAGGCCTTCTCAACTGCCGCATCAAAAACAGCTTGTGATGCTTTCCAGATATCTGGACCGATGCCATCACCTTCTATGAATAAAACTATTGGATTATCGCTCACTTGAGCTTTACCATTTACTATTGTTACTTTATCTGCCATTTGTTACCTTTCCCTTTAAAGATTGTTTACTGCATATTGCAGTTCTTCTCAATACTCGATAGAAGAGACTTCTTAATACTATGCCCTAGTTTTTGAGTATTGGTACCTGGGTAATATTAACCAATTCTTATCTAAATTGTCAAGCTTCCGAGACTCTTTGCTTTTTATAGTTACGACAGATAAATCCAAAAGGGGGAAGCAAATGTCAGATTATATAGCACAGGGTTTGCCACCAGCACCAAGAGAGATTGGTGAAAGAGCTCACGGGCCCCCAACTGAGGCTCAAAGAATAGAAGCAGATAGAGAAGCACGCCACAATGAAAACAATTTCAAATTAGAAGGTAAAGCTCATACTATTCCTTATGATATTTTCAAGTCTAGGTATGGTGGAGAGAGATCAGAAAATGCATTACCGAATTTGCCTCTTGAAGATAGTTTGAAATCATTAGGTGGTGGCTTTATAGAAAGAGATCAAAGCCCACAGAAACCAGGTCAAATTTGGGATTTTAATGGACCCATCCGCAAGAAGCCAGCACCAATGCCAGAGAATTTAGCTCAAAATAGTTTGCGTATCTCTGCTTAATTATTAAGGACACTCTGAAAAATGAAGTTTTTCTAGTCTGGTCCATGAAAAAAGGTTCTGACCGTGCATAACATGGTTGTGGAAAAAAGCAGAGATGATAACGAAGAAAGTATGACCCATGTTGGGTCTGTAAAGACCCCCACGTGTCAGACAAGGGTTGAGATTATGCATTTTCAGTGGAATCCTTAGCGGTCAATAATGATATATTGTAAGGCAAAGCCAATGTCAAAAATAATCATATTAAAGATCGGCACAAATTCGATTACTCGAGAAAAACCAGCTTGTGCTGTCAACTTGCAAGGCAAGCCGATAGTCAATGTTGGTATTAATTATCAAGTTCTTAATGAGTTAGCTCAAGCTGCTGCTGATTTAAAGCAGCAGGGTTTTCAGGTCATCATTGTTAGTTCTGGAGCGATGGGTCTTGGAGTTGCCAAGCTTGGTCCTGAGACTCTTAAAGAAAAGCTCGAGCAGTTTTGTGACAGTCCTGACTTGGTGAGTTTCAAACAAGCACTTACTGCTGTTGGACAAGTGGATCTAATGAATGCGTATGCAACTGTGTTTTCTAATTACCAAGCATTTGTTGGTCAAGTACTTGTGACGCACAAGGGTTTGGATGATACTGAAGGAAATGAATCACTGGCTGCTACTATCTGTCGTATGCTTTTGCTTGATATCGTTCCAATTGTTAATGCTAATGATTCGGTTTCTAGTTCTGAGTTAGACTACGGTGATAATGATAGTCTTGCAGCAAGGGTCGCGGTTCTATCTAAAGCGAATCGCTTAGTTATTATAAGTGACGCTGATGGTCTCTATGATAATGATCCAAGACTTGACCCCAATGCTACATTGATTAAAGAAGTTACTAAAATTGAAGATGTTAAAGCATTTGCTCATGAAACTACTAGCACAGCAGGACTTGGCGGCATGAAGAGCAAGGTTGCTGCAGCTGAGATTTGTGTTGATAACGGAATTGCAGTTGATATTGTTGGAGTTGCATCTATTTCTAAGATAGCTGCATATATTAATGGCGTAGATCATGGGATTCCTGGCACTCATTTTTATGCTGCTTAGGCAGCAAGGCTATTAGCTAAGAATTTGGTAGGTGGCTTATCACGCTTGGAGCTTTGGTTTGCCCAGTAAGTGAGACCGAGATCATCTAATGCAATCCCAATGTGATTCAATGATCTAGCGAGTTTTGGATCAACCCAGCGCATTAGGATATTGAGAATTGAAGCGGTGCTACAGAGGCTACCAACGAATCTCAAATCAAAAGATCTTCTGTCATCATTTTTGATGTCGTTAAATATCAGTTTCCAGTCAGCAATTAATCCACCAATATTGCGCATGTTGCCAAATATTCTGGCAAGCATTGTGTCTCTTTTTTCTCTGGCAAATGCCAAGCCTCCAAGACTACCTGTTGACATAAACAAAGTGCCAAGTTGTTTGGCGAGCGATTCTTTACTAGTATTGAGTGTGAAAATATCCTTGAAAACATCGATAGAGCTTTTGAATACAGCACCAGCATTCTTGAACATATTGTCTCCACCAGGGTGTTTGCCGTCGTGTCTATCCATGACATGTTCAAATAAATAATTAAGGGAGGAGCTGATACCGGTTGCTAGATTAAGATTATAGAAGGGCAAAACAGTAAACAAAGAAGCAGGAATAATTCTTGCAGCAGCCTCTAGCAGACGATTTTTCATTAGAGCCTCCACCCCACTCCAAGAAAAACTAATAGGAATTATATACTTAGAAAACCATTCTGATTTTTTGTCTAAAAATTCTGCTGTTGACTTACTAAAAAACGTTGAGTTACTAGCAACCACGGCAGCTGTATTAAACAGAATCCCAAGTGAGTTGAGGCTAATAGTAAACTGGTTTCTAAAGCCTTGAAACCAAGCAGGTCCATTAAAAAACTTATCTCGCAGTTTGTCCCAAGTAGAAAAGTTTTCTTTGGGATCAGGTCTATTGCCTTGTAAGATACCAGCAATTTCAGCCATTAATTCACGGGGGTCTTGCTTTTGATCTACGTCAAAATCTATGCCTTGCCTATCGATTGGCAAAGTGTATATCTTATTTAAGACCTGCCCTTGCGGGGCCGGCCTTTCAGTGGGCACTATTGTGTCCATAACATGATAAATACAGCCACTTGGCTATATTTACGCTATACAGTTTAGCATCTGTCTAAGCTTGGCTGCGACGTGATTGTGCTTCAGGGTGCTAAAATCCTTGCTGTGAGGCGAAAAACTAGCCAAGTTAAGATCCAAGACGGCTTATTTATTGGTTCTGAGCATCCAATAGTCGTTCAGTCTATGACCAATACCCCAACTACAGATATTGAGCGCACTGCCGCTCAAATCAAAGATTTGTATTTGGCTGGATCATCAATGGTCAGACTCACTATCAAAGACGAAGCCTCTGCTCGTGTTATTCCGTTAATCAATTCTAAGTTACGTGCTGATGGATTAGAGATTCCGCTTGTTGGAGATTTTCATTACAACGGACATCTTCTATTAGATCAGTTTCCTGAATGCGCTAGCACTCTTGCTAAGTACAGAATCAATCCAGGCAATGTTGGTTATGGCGACAAGCATGATTATAATTTCGACACTATAATTAAAATCGCTAAAGCCAATGACAAAGCAGTACGCATCGGTGTGAATTGGGGCTCGCTTGATCAAGACTTGCTTACTGAATTTATGGATAAGAATAACCGTCATTGCGAGTCCAAAGGACGCGGCAATCCAGAGCCTCTTAGCTTCAAACAAGTAATTTATCAAGCAATGAAAGAATCAGCATTGCGCTCAGCTGAGCTTGCAATGCAAGCTGGACTTGCCGAAGACAAAATCATTATCAGCGTCAAGATGTCTGAAGTGCATGATCTTATTAATGTTTATCGAGAAGTAGCCAAGTCTTGCAACTTCCCTCTGCATCTGGGTTTGACCGAGGCTGGTACCCCAGTCAAGGGTATGATCTCTAGCTCAGCAGCCTTAGCGATCTTGCTGAATGAAGGTATCGGTGACACTATTCGCATGTCATTGACTCCAAGTGCTGGCACTGGTGAGCTTGCTGATCGTTGCCTTGAAGTGCGTGCCTGTCAAGAATTATTACAGGCACTCGAGCTTGAATTTTTCAAACCAAGTATCACCAGCTGCCCAGGCTGCGGGCGCACATCTAGTACTTATTTCCAGCAACTCGCTGAAGAAATCAATCAACATGTATTAGAGCAAATCAATACTTGGAAACCAAAATACCCTGGAGTCGAAAAACTCAAGATTGCCGTCATGGGTTGTATTGTTAACGGTCCTGGTGAATCTAAGTATGCTGATATTGGAATCTCATTACCTGGTGATAACGAAGATCCCGTCGCACCGGTTTATATCGATGGCAAGCTGCATACTACTTTGAGAGGGGATGATATTAGTAATGAGTTTAAAGAGATTTTGGATAACTATATTGAGTCGTCATTCCAACAGAAGCAACTAAGAGTAGCTTCTTAGGCTTCTGCATATGGTCGGCTCCGCCTTCCTGCTTACGGCAAGGACTCTTCGAGTCCAGGATGGGTCTTAAATTCTTCATCCTTCTCAAGGGTGTGTCACAACCATCCTATGTGCCTGCATACGCTACGCTGTCTCTTGAAGCATCATCTAAATAAAGCAGGGCGAAGCCCGTAAGCAGCCAGCTTGCTGGCGTATGCAGGAGACGAAGTCTCCGTACGCGTAAGATAGCAAGCTAGCTTGTCACTTTCTTCTGTGTCATCTCAATAACTGCATTAACACACTGACTAATCCCTTGCTCTAATTCAGAAATACTTGAATTACCATGCATATAAGCAGGGCTTGAAACGATCAGGTTCTCATCATCTCTTACAAAAGAAGTCGTCGGGCAACTTCGTGATTTAACTCCAATAGTTTCTAAATTAGCATTAGCATCAGCATCAGTACCCAAGGTTAATGTGATATTGGGATTCTTTTCAGCCAGAGCAAGTGCAATCAAAGCAGGTGCAACACAAATAGCACCAATAGGTTTGCGAGCGTCATAAGCCTCATTGATAATGCGTTTAACTTCTGGGTCAACGCTAGCATCAGCACCGTCAAAAGCAAAGCTACAAAGATTTTTGGCAACTCCAAAGCCCCCAGGAAAGATCACGGCGTCATAGTCCTTCATTGTTATTTGACTTAAGTCAAAAATCTTGCCTCTAGATATTCGAGCAGATTCAATCATGACATTACGTTCTTCTGGCATCTCAGTGTCGTCAATAAAATTGAGCACATGATGCTGTTTTTTGTTTGGAGCGGCACAGTGGTAACTGCAGCCGGCTTTGTCTATAGCAAGTAGTGTCAAAACCGACTCGTGAATCTCTGCTCCATCTTTGGCTCCGCAGCCTGCTAGTACTACTAAGATTTTTTGGTTCATTGAATACATTGTAGCAAGTGGTTTGCGGGGCATGGTCGCTTCGCTCGCGGTTGTGGTCGCTTCGCTCCCTGGTTGCGCTTCGCTGCCTCTTTTGGCAAAGTCCTTAAGAAGCAGCGAAGCGCAAACAGGCATCTTTGATGCCGCAACCAGAGAGCCTGTAAGGCGAACGCAACCAGGGAGCCTGCAAGGCGACCACAACCGCGAGCAAAGCGAGCATAAACAGGGTATATATTGAACAGATGACCCTCTTGCAACAACAACTAATCGCATCCTTCATCTTCGGTGGTGGCTTAGTAGCCTTGCAAGCCTACGCAGCAGAAAAAGTACCAAAACGAATTTCTGGAATCGTTTTAGCTTTGCCGTCAACCATCGTAGTCAATTTTTATTTCTTGGGACTTATTCTTGAACCAAGTGAGTTTCACAAAATCTTACCGATAATCCCAGCACCGCTCGCTTTCTCTTTGATTTTTATTACCGCCTATATTTATATCGCTAAGCTGCTTTATAATTTATTTTTTTGCAAAGCATCATCTTGGTGGGAATTACTCAAGCAAACTTTTATCAAACCCAAATTAAGCAACGGCAAAAAAATATTACTAATTACAATCTCCTCGATTTTAGCTACATCAATTTGGCTCTTATTGAGCCTACCGCTTGCTATCGGTGAATTTAGCAACCTCAGTTTGTCTTTGATTATTTTTGTGGTTATTGCATTAGTTAATCAGATGCTCATTAATAGAGGTTGCAATAAACATTCAATAACTAAAGCGATACACTACAAACCAATCCAACAAATTGCTCGCGCTTGTTTTGCCGGTTTAATGGTTGCCACGACAGTATATTTAGGGGCAACACTCGGTCCCTTTTGGGCTGGAGTAACTGCCTCGTTTCCTGCCGCCTTCCTAGCGTCAATTACTATCATTCATTATTACTATGACCACGAAGCATTGTCTGGGTTTTTCAAAAGCACACCATTGGGGATTTCTAGTCTGGTAGTTTATGCCATTGTTGCTGATTATAGTTTTGCTGCTTGGGGTCCTGGGCTTGGAACTGCAGTTTCTATTTTGGTGAGTTTACTCTATTCTTTGTTACTGAGTCGTTTGAATAAATTTGAAAACAAATAAGATCCCACCCGCTGCGTGACATAGGACATTTCACAAATAATACTATATCACGAGTGACATTGGTTTATCTTAAAAGTGTCCTATGTCACGCAGCGGGTGGGATCTTATTTGTTTCTAGGTTAGTAGATAATGTGTATAGGGATTGTTAGAATTATAGGGAATTATGGACTTCAGTAAATTCACTAAGAACTGCCAAACGGCTGTACTGAACACTCAAGAGTTGCTCAAGAGTTTGGATCATGCTGCTGTTGAACCTGAGCATTTATTTGCTTCGATTTGTTTATTGGATGATATTAAGAATTCAATTTTTTACAAAATTTTTGAAAACAACAAAGTAGATATTCATCAATTCAATGATAAATTAAGAGCCTACCTCAAATCTAAACCCAAAGCTAGCCCGCTTGCTGTTGCAAATCAGGGACTGGCAATCACCGCTGAGACTCAAGCACTGTTTGATAAAGCCTTGGCAACGACTCAGTCTATGCAAGATGATTATGTCTCGCTTGAACATATTTTAATAGCTGCTTTTGATATCAAAGGCGAGCTGCCTAAGATATTGCAGAGTTTTGGATTGAACCAAGACAAGGTACGTAAGGCAATTCTTGATTTGCGTAAAGGACAACGAGTCACCAATGACAATCCTGAAGCAACTTTTGAGTCACTTAAGAAATTTGGCAAGGATCTTACCGAGATTGCTGCAGAAGGAAAACTCGATCCCGTTATTGGAAGAGACGAAGAAATTCGTCGAGTGATTCAAGTACTTTCACGTCGTCGTAAAAACAATCCTGTTTTGGTTGGACCACCGGGTGTTGGTAAAACGGCAATCGCTGAAGGGCTAGCTCAAAGAATTATTAATAGAGATGTACCAGAGGGACTCAAAGACAAAAAAGTAATTGAGCTTGATATGGGCGCGCTGATTGCAGGTGCTAAATTCCGTGGTGAGTTTGAAGAGAGACTCAAGTCGGTACTTAAAGAAGTGCAAGCTGCTGAAGGTGAGATTATTTTATTTATTGATGAGCTGCACACAGTTGTTGGAGCTGGAGCTACTGATGGAGCGATGGATGCTAGTAATTTGCTCAAGCCAGCACTTGCGCGTGGTGAGCTGCATTGTATTGGTGCAACGACAATTGACGAGTATCGTAAACATATTGAGAAGGATTCAGCCTTAGAGAGACGCTTTCAGATGGTAAAGGTTGATGAGCCGACTGTTGAGGAGACGATCTCTATCTTACGCGGGCTCAAAGGTAAATACGAAGCGCATCATGGTGTACGTATTATGGACAATGCCATTGTTGCAGCTGCCAAACTTTCACATAGATATATTGCTGATAGATTTTTGCCAGATAAGGCAATTGATTTAATTGATGAGGCGACAGCCAAGGTGAGAGTGGAGATTGATTCTTCACCGCAAGAGCTTGATGCGCTTGATCGTAAGATCATGCAACTCAAGATTGAAAAAGAAGCTTTAAAAACTGAAGTAGATAAACCAGAAAGTAAAGAAAGACTCGGTAAATTAGAACTGGAACTTAAAGACTTGACCGAGCAAGCAGAAGCTTTGAGAACTCAATGGCAAGCAGAAAAATCATCTATTACTGGTGTAAAAGATCTCAAACAAAAGATTGAAGAAACCAAAGTGCAAATTGAAGATGCTGAACGTAAAGCAGACTTGCAAAGGGCTGCAGAACTCAAGTTTGGTACTTTACTTGAGCTAGAGAAACAACTTGAAGCATCTGGCGAGCAGTCAACAAGTAAGTCACTTCTTAAAGAAGAAATAAATGAAGAAGAGATTGCAGAGATTGTTGCAAGATGGACAGGTATTCCTGTAACTAAATTATTAGCTGAAGAATCTCAGAAGCTAGTGAGTCTTGAAGAAGAGTTGGAGCGCAGAGTCAAAGGTCAAGAAGATGCTGTTAAGTCAGTGGCTCAAGCCGTCAAGCGCTCAAGAGCTGGTTTGGCAAATCCAAACAAACCAATTGCATCTTTTATGTTTTTGGGTCCAACGGGTGTTGGAAAGACAGAGCTAGCAAAAGCATTAGCTGAATCATTATTTGATGATGAGAACGCAATGATTCGGATTGATATGTCAGAGTATCAAGAGGAGCATAGTGTTGCTCGAATGATTGGCGCGCCTCCGGGCTATATTGGTTATGATGAAGGCGGGCAGCTCACCGAAGCAGTTAGACGCAAGCCTTATTCAATAGTCTTGCTTGATGAGTTTGAAAAAGCACATCCAGATGTTTCTAATATCTTATTGCAAGTTTTGGATGATGGACAGCTTACTGATGGTAGAGGCAAGCGAGTTGATTTTAAAAACACTCTCATCATCATGACTTCCAATTTTGGTAGTCAATTTATTATTGATAAACAATTAAATAATGGTTTCTTGGCTGAAGGTGAAGAAGCCATCAGTGAAGAAACTCGCAAAGAACATATCAAGCAAGAAATCCAAGAAATGATGAAGGGACACTTTAGACCTGAATTCTTGAATCGAATTGATGAGATCATTATTTTCTCACCACTCAAGCTTAGTTTAATGAAAGATATAGTCAAGATTCAGATGAAAGGTCTCAAAGAAAGACTAGCTGACAAGAAAATTGAACTAGAACTTACTGATTATGCTCTTGAGCAACTAGGTATCATTGGCTATGATCCGAGTTTTGGAGCAAGGCCGGTCAAAAGAGTTATTCAAACACGGATTGAAAATGAGTTAGCTAATATGATACTTGCTGGTAAGTTGCCAGCTAATTCCAAGGTCAAGGTTGATTTTGTTGATGATTTTGAGTTTGCCGTAAACTAAGCTGTCATTGCGAGCTATGAAAGGCGTGGCAACCTAATGCAGAGACTTAATTTGAATTAACTAACCACTAGATTGCTTCGGCTTTGCCTCGCAATGACCGTAATTTGATACCATTAAATTGATGTCGATTCAGATTCTACCCGAACACATAGCAAACCAAATTGCCGCAGGTGAAGTGGTAGAGGGCCCTAGTTCTATTATCAAAGAGCTTGTCGAAAATAGTATCGATGCTGAAGCAACAAAGATCGATATTGAATTGAGCAAACAGCTTTTGAAAATAGTAGTAGTGGATAACGGCAAGGGTATGAGCCCAGAAGATTTGGTGCTTGCTTTTAAGAGACATGCAACTAGCAAGATCACAGCAATTGAGGATCTTTACAATCTTGATACTAATGGTTTTAGAGGAGAAGCTCTTGCCAGTATCTCAGCTGTTAGTCGTTTGACTTGCGTTACTAAGCGCGATCAAGATACTCATGCAAGCAAAGTCTATATCGAAAATGATAAGCAAGAACTTAGTCAGGCAGGCGCTGCTACTGGCACCAAGATTGTTATTGACGATTTGTTTTTTAATACGCCCGCCCGTCTCAAGTTTCTTAAGTCAAACAACAAAGAGCGCAACTTTATTGTTGATCTAGTTAGAGGGCTTGCACTTGCCAATCCTGAAATAGCTTTTAGTTTGGTAATTGATGATCGTTCAGTAGTCAAGACTACTGGCAGTTCTGATCTTAAGGCAACAATTGGTGAGATCTTTTCTGAGTCGATTTGCGAGGCTTTAGTCAAGCTTGATATTGAGAGGTCGGGTATCAATGTCACTGGCTATACAACTCAAGCTCATGTAACTCGCTCTGACAAACGCGGTATTTTTACTATCGTCAATGGTAGGCTGGTGAGTTGTTATATTTTACGTTCTGCTCTTGAAGCTGTTTATAGAGATATATTGCCGCCAGGTAAATCTCCAATTGCAGTAATTCAACTTGAACTTGATAAAGCAGATGTTGATGTTAATGTGCACCCAAACAAAAAAGAACTTAAGTACAAAGATACCAACAAGGTCTATACCCTAGTTGGTGACGCTACTGCCAAAGCGCTTGCTGATAATCATTATCAATCACAAGAGAGTTTCCAGCCGAGCTTTAGAGATTATCAAGTTTCGCAACCTAGTTTAATCGAGCCGCAACAGCAAGAGCCTGTGTCTCAGCCTATTATGGCAAAACCAAATTACCAAGAACATTTTAGTTATGAATCGCGAACTGTAGAGAGATTGGAATCAACTAATCGCAAATTTGTTTCTCGTTTTGGTTCAGTGGATATTTCTATTGTTGACGCTAAGGGTCTAGAGACTGTCATTGAATCTCTTGGTAATAAAACAAGTTTTGAGATAGTAAGCAAGGATGATAAACAAGCTGTACTCGTCAAAGGTGATTTTATTGGTGAGAACTGGCTCAAAGACAAGTACCTAGGGTTTTTGCATGACTTAGGATCTGATATCCTTGCACGTAACAATCTTGAAGGCAATTTCAGCAAAGCAAATATTAAAGCAAGTTCAAGACCAGCAGCTAAGCCCAAGCTCTCGCAGCTTGAAGAAATTTGGCAACGTGATAATTATAGTTGCGTCTATTGCGCTAAGCCGTTGTTGCATCCAGAGATAGTCAAAGAGTCATTGGTTAAGTGCCATGATCCCCAAGAACTTAATAAACACCTTGCTAGTTTTGATCATCACAAGCCAGCCTCTAAATTCCCTGAGCTTAATCAAGACTCACGTAATTTGTTTGCATGTTGTCAGGAATGTAATATCAAAAAATCTGATAGCCTTGCAAGTAAGACTTGGAAACCTGAAGTCAAGGATAGTTGGGGGCAGGCGCCTATGACTATTGCTGGGATTGAGTTTGATAGCGCTGAGTAAAGCGAGTTGTTTAATAATATAAGCTTACTGAAATATTTTGAGTTGTCTTGGGGGGCTAAGAACGAGGCTTTTTTTGAGCAGCGGAACGGAGTTGACTGAGCCGTCAATGTAGTGAGCAGCGCAGAAAAGTAACGAAGTTATTAGGCGTCCAAGACAACTCAACCGCCGTATTGGGAAGTAGTTTGTTTAAGGTTGGGGGGTAAGTTAAGAACCCTCTTCCTATAAGTCTGCGCAATCTGATCAACTATATCTTTAATAGAAAGCATGAATCCCACTTTGCCATTTCTGGTGATAGGTATATGTCTGTAACCACCATCTGACATTCTGTTAAGTGCAAAAGCGATTGGATCTTCTTCAGAGAGAACCTCAGGGTTTTTGGTCATGTAGTTATCAATAGTTACTGTACTCAAGTCTAGGTCTTTACCAATGACCTTACGTAAAATATCACGCTCTGTAAAAATCCCAATTGTATCGGCACTTGAGTTTGTGATAGTGACACAACCCATATCTTTACTATTGAGAAGCTTGATTACATCAGCTAATGAAGTACTAGTTTTAACTGATTCAATTGGCACCAAACTCAAAGTACTGATGGTATCTTCAATGTTGATCCCAGCAGCAATATTGGCATTTGCCTGTTGGTTTTCTTCCATTATTTGCATTTCTTCATCTATATAGTCTGAATTACTCATATCAGCTTATTATAGCGCACATGGGGCCGCGTCTCCACAGCTCACCTTCACTAGATAACGAGATGGTGCGATGGTATTTAATTAGCGAGAGCCTTGTAATTATCTGGAGAATGTGAGCTGTGGAGACGCGGCCCCGCGGGGTATATAAAATATATGAGAGAAGCGTATATTGTAGATTTAGTAAGAACAGCAATGGGAAGATCCAAACCAGGATGTGCTTTTTCGGATGTTCATCCGGCAGATTTGGGTGCGGTGCCAGTTAAGGCATTAATCGAACGTAATAAATTAGATCCCAAGGCAATTGAGGATTTGATTTATGGTTGCGTTACTCCAGTTGGCGAGCAAGGAATGAATATCGCCAGAATAATTGCTCTTTTAGTTCTAGATGAATCGGTACCAGGTGTGCAAGTCAATAGAATGTGCAGCTCTGGAATGCAAACTGTAGAAATGGCTTCTCAAGCGATTCGTGCTGGCGACGCTGATTTATTGATCGCCGGTGGAGTTGAACATATGGGCAGAGTGCCAATGGGAATTGATGGGATGCCATTACCAATGTCGCCGCGTCAGGACACAACTTTGTCAGAGTCATATCTTTCAAAATACAAAATTAAATCCATGGGACAATCAGCTGAAATGATAGCCGAGAAGTGGGGTTTTACTAGAGATCAGCTTGATGATTTTGGTATCAACTCTCACGCTAAAGCCTTTAAAGCCCAGTCTAGTGGCTACTTTGACAAGGAGATCGTAGCTGTAGAAACGGCTGCTGGTCCTATCACTAAGGATGAAGGTATTAGATCGTCTGTTGATAAAGAAAAAATGGCAAGCCTTGGAACTCCATTTAAAGATGGTGGTGTGGTGACTGCTGCAACTGCAAGTCAAATTACTGATGGCGCTTCTGCTGTTTTATTAGCGAGTGAAGCCGCTCTCAAAAAATATAATTTAACTCCAAGAGCAAAAATCATAAAGACGGTTGTTGTTGGTTGTGATCCAGAAATGCAACTTACTGGTCCAATTCCTTCGGTAAATCTTTTACTAGAAAAAACAGGTTTGACTGTTGATGATTTTGATTTATTTGAAATCAATGAAGCCTTTGCTTCTGTAGTTTTGGCTGCGGCTCAAGAACTTAAAATCCCTCTTGATAAAGTCAACGTTAATGGTGGAGCGATTGCAATTGGACATCCACTTGGTTGTTCAGGTGCGCGTATTTTGACAACACTGGTTCATGAACTTGAACGCTCAGGTGGTAAGCGCGGTTTGCTTACTATGTGTGTTGGGTTTGGGCAGGGTATAGCAACTGCAATCGAACTAGTTTAGCTTGCCCCTAAAGGCTCATCTGCTGCGTTATACTCATGATCCGAAGTCATCATTGGCGGCTCAGCCAACTCAGTCTTCGGATCATTCGCAAGCCTTGCATCTGAAACCTTTATGAACAAGCTATAACTTGAGGTGCTAGCTCACCGCTTTAAAGTACAACTTAGTAATAGTCGGTAAGATTTCATCCAAGCTAGTATCGGCATCGAGACTAGAAGGTTCATCTTTACTATTCCACTCATGCGCAAGGGATTCAATCATTCCAGCTATTGCAACTGCTGCAATCTGGTAGTTGACATTTTCCAAAGTGCTTTTTTCTAAGACTTGTCTTGTTCTATCAATCAGTCTTGCACGCATTGCTTCATATTGTTTCCTAAATACAGGATCCATTATGGAGAGTTCTTTGCAAAACTGGAGCAAGCTTGCGTTCTCGCGAAAACTTGTGAAGATCGCTCTAAGATCCTCACGAAGCGCTCTGTAAGAACTTCTACCTAATTCATATTCTTGACTAAGATCGCTGCCACCATCGGCAACTGTGTAAAGCTCAGCTTCAACTCTTTCGAGTAAAGCATGAAAAATATTTTTCTTGTCTTTGAAATATAGATAGAAAGTACCGTAACCTAAATCAGCCGCTCTGGTTATGTCTTTTACTGTTGTCTTGTGGTAGCCCTTTACTGCAAAGATCTCTCTTGCGATATTTAATATTTTTGCCCTGGTTTGTTTTGATTTTGCTGTTTTTAATTCATGAATTACTGCCATACACCACTCCTCGTAGCTATTGCTACTTATGTCCGTCAGACCTTTATGTTTTTTATACATTGTACCATAATTGGTTATATTTATGCAATGCTTTGGATGAATATCATGTTAATACGGTGTTATAATCACTCTCTGTCAATGAACAAAACAATCACTAAACTGATAAATACAGGAAAAGAATACAGATTTTTGTTCTTCTTTAGTATCTCTTGTATGTTTTTTAGTGGTTTTGCAGGGATTTTGCCATCTTGGTTTGTCAAGGTTTCTATTGATGGGCTTGCAGCTCTCAAACAAGGGCAAACTAGCTTAAATATTTTACCCAAGCAATTAGAGCAATTATTACCGGTGGATGTCGTAAATAGCAACTATTTTAATCTGGACCCTAATAAAATTCATCTGATTTTACCTTTGACTATTGTTGTAGTTTTTGCAATTGATGCAGTGTTTAAGTTTTTGTTTCAATACAACTCGCGCAAGCTTGGATTATTAATTGTCAAAAAAATTAGAGAACAAATTCACCAACACATAAGTAGACTCTCTTTGATGAGACAAAAGAAATATGATTCTGGTTCTATTGTTTCAGTTATAAGTAGTGACCTCAATAGTATGCAGTCTTGGCTGGCTGAGAGTTTGATGAATATTTTCAATGAAAGTATCAAAGCGACATTTTTACTTGCTTGGCTTTTGGTACTTGATGTCAAATTGACTTTGATCTCTCTAGTAGTGATTCCCATGTTTGCTTTTCCTGTTTTGAAAGTAGGAAAGGATATTAGAAATTATGCAAGGCAAGGTCAAGACTATATCGGTAAGGTGACGAGTTTTGTTACTGAGACACTTCGCAATCAAACCGTAATCAAATCCTTTAACTTAGAGACTTGGCGTGATAACAAATTTGAAACTGAGTCTAGTAACCTATACAAACTCAACAAGCGCTGGGTGTTCTTTATGTCACTTGTTTCACCGATGACTAATTTGATTGGTTCAATCGGGATAGCCTTGATTTTATTTCTTGGACTAAGTGCGGTTCAATCAGGCGCATTGAGTATCGGTGAATTCTCGTCTTTCTTTGTTAGTTCAATTTTGCTTTATGACCCTGTCAAAAGACTTGGTAGAGTTTCGACTATTGCACAATCTGCCTTGGGTGTGGCTGATAGAGTCTATGAATTTTTGGATGAGCCTGAACAAAAAAGTGAAGCTGCTAATCAAGAAGCATTAGTGGAGCCAGTGCTTGGTAGCTTGGAATTCAAGGATGTGAGTTTTAGTTATGATGGTAAAGAATTATTCCATGAACTTAATTTGAAAATACCAGAACAGACTAGTATTGCCCTAGTAGGACCAAGTGGTGGTGGTAAGTCTAGCTTGGTGAGCTTGATTCCTAGGTTTTTTGAGCTGGATTCTGGCAAGATACTTTTGGATGGTGTGAATACTGCAAGACTTGCATTGAATGATTTGCGCAATCAGATTGCGATAGTGAATCAAGAACCTTTGCTTTTCTCTGGGACTATTCGCGAGAATATAATGCTGGGTAGATTGGATGCCAGTGAAGAAGAGTTGATGACCGCAGCCAAAGAATCTTTTGTGCTTGAATTTGCTCTAGAAAAGGGTTTAGATGCTGATATTGGCGAGATGGGTAATAATCTCTCTATTGGTCAGAAGCAGAGGCTTGCTATTGCTCGGGCTTTTATTAGCAAGGCTCCGATTGTGATTCTTGATGAACCAACTAGTGCGCTTGATAACGATTCTCAAGAATTTATTTACCAGGCTATAACCAAAATGATGCAAACCAAGACGGTGATTATTATTGCTCACCGTTTGAGCACAGTAAAGCATTGTGACCGTATTTTATTTATTGAAAACGGTAAGATCGTTGAATCTGGATCTCATGATGAGCTTGTAGCAAAAGATCAGGCATATGCTGCGCTGTTGAATTAAGACTGCTAGACGGCTAGGAGCGTGTAACCCAGCCCATACTAACCAACTGAGGTCGTAATATTTAGGTAAAGTTGGGCTGGGTGACAAGCTCCTAGTGAGTCTAGGCTATAATGTAGTAGATGAAAAGACTTTTGTTTGTAGTGATTATGGTTTCTTTTGCTTGCACTCCTGTAGAGAGTGTGACACCGGACTTTGTCTTAAAAAAGACCACGCTTAAGCAAGGTGAGTTTTTTCAAGCACTTGTACGCAATGTTAAAGACCAGCCGCGTGTTTGGTTTAATACTCAAGAATACAAAATGTTTAGAGTCGATGATCCGGAGCAATGGTTACCGGTAGATGCAGCCAAGAGAATAGAAGCGCTTAAGTATAAGACCTATCGAGCTTTGATTCCAGTCGAGAACCTTACAAGGGCAGGTACTTATTCAGTGCTCGCTCGCTTAGATGGCTGGGAAGAACGCATCCAGGTGAAGATTGAAGACAATGGCAAAGGTGTTTCGCATATCACTTTAAGTGGTGACAAGAGTGGGATTTCTGCCACTGCTAAAGAACTTAACATAGTTGGTTCTAGTCTCAAGACTCAGTCTTATCGCAAACTTTGGGAAGGCAAGTTCTTGTACCCATCTGAAGCTACCAGGTCTAGTCCGTTTGGAGTTAAGAGATCCTATAATGGTGGACCAGTTAGTAGTTATCACAAAGGATTAGATTTTGCAGGAAGCATGGGATCCCCTGTCTATGCACCTGCTAATGCCAAGGTGATTGCAACGGGCAAAGAAGTAGAAGGGTTTGCTGTTCACGGCAACACAATTCTTCTCGATCATGGTCATGCTTTGACTTCTATCTATATGCACTTGAGCAAGATTGAAGTTGCTGATGGCGACACTGTGACCAAGGGACAAAAGATTGGTGAGGTTGGGCATACTGGAATCTCCACTGGTCCTCATTTACATTGGGGTACTTATTTATATGGTGTTAGTGTGGAGCCTGAGGTCTTTGTTACAGAGGAAGTTCTTTAGATCTACTCCAAGAGCTAAACTTGTTAGTTGCTGGATTGCCACGTCGCTGTGCTCCTCGCAATGACAATTAAGATTCTTTCTAAGAATCTTAATTGTCATTTATAAGCCAAATTCTTAGAGCTCTTCAATACCAAACTAACCAAAAATAAATCAACCAATAATGAGCTGCCACCATAACTAAAGAAAGGTAGTGGTACTCCGGTGATGGGCATCACGCTCAGGTTCATGCCGATATTAACAAAGATATGAAAGAACAGCATTGAGAATGTGCCAATAGAAATTAGCGCACTAAATTTACTCTTGGAGTTTTTAGCTGCAGTGATGATGTTGAGGCAAAGAACTATATAAAGAACAATAATGAGTCCGGTGCCAATAAAACCAAACTCTTCGCCAATTGCAGAAAACACAAAATCAGTATGCTGCTCAGGTACGAAGCGTCCTTGAGTGAGATTGCCAGCCTTGAAACCCTGCCCCCAAATGCCCCCACTGCCAATTGCATAAAGACTTTGGATGATATGATAGCCAGCTCCAAGTGGGTCAGAGTAAGGATCTACGAAAATAGTTAGGCGTTTTTGTTGATATTCTTTGAGAAAACTCCAGGCGATGGTTTTAAAAACCATAATCAGCAGATTAAAACTAACAAGCCCAAAAATATTAGTGCTGAGCCAAGGAGAGCGCCAAGCTTTGTAATAAATTGCGGTGACTGCTAGTAACACAGTGATAAAAATCAAAAAAGGGAGTGTGAGTGCAAAATGTAAATTGCCATGATTATAAGTAATCAACTCTGTACCAAAGGAACTAAAGATAGCCGTAAGTAGTGGTGAGACTAGGAGTAATAGTTCGATGAGTTTGGCACCTGCCCAAAACAACATTCCAAAACAAATTGCAACATAGACAAGAGTGGTCCCCAAGTCTGGTTGAATCAAAACTAAACTCGCTGGCAAAGCGACTATTGCAAGGGTTTTGAGTATGTCTTTATAGCCTTGAATCGGGTTTTTGGAAAGCCATGCAGCTAGATAAATAATGAGACAGACCTTGGCTATTTCACTTGGTTGAATACTGACCGGTCCCAATTTAAGCCAGCGTTGTGAGCCAAGTACAGTTGCACCAAGTGCTTTGAGAACTAATAGAAGAGCGATGTTGAGAAAATAAATAATCGTTGCATTCTTTTGAAAGAAATTAAGATCAAAAATCCGATAAAGTACAAAGACTATAATTGCTGAAATTAACCCATAAAGCAATTGCTTAGCAAAAAATGCACCAGAGGCAGCGCTCGAAAGAGCCAGTAAACCAATTGCAAAAATTGCTAATACGGTAAAGATCAGAACTTTGTTGTTGAAGGTTTTGAGACTGTGGAGCACTTTGTTATTGTAGCGTATGGTCGCTTTGCTCCCGGTTGCGGCATCAAAGATGCCTGGTTGTGGTCGCCTTTTAGGCTCCCTGGTTGCGCTCACTAGCGTTCGCTGCTTCTTGCAGTGATTAACATTAAAAGAGGCAGGAGCTTCAGCTCCGCAAGCAGCGAACGTTAGTGAGCGCAACCAGAGAGCAAAGCGAACGCAACCGGAGCGAAGCGACCATCACAATCTAATGTGATCAAGGACTGGTAACTTCGCTCTCACCTTGCCAAGCTCATCCATATCAAGATCAGCATATATAATTGTTTCTTCTTCGCCAGCTTCAGCAAGGATTTTGCCCCAGGGGTCGATAATCATAGAGTGTCCGTAGGACTTGACACCCTGATTGTCACCACCCTGATTTGGCGCAATAACAAAGGCTTGATTCTCGATAGCGCGAGCGCGCAGAAGACAATGCCAGTGGGCTTCTCCGGTGATTTTGGTAAATGAGCTAGGGACGCTAATTAATTCAACTCGCTCTTTGGCGTAGTGGCGATAGAGCTCAGGAAAGCGCAGGTCGTAACAAATACTCATGCCGAGTTTGAGCTTATTGACTTGAGCGATTACTGGTTTCAAGCCAGCTTGGCTTTTGCTAGACTCGCGAATTTGTTGTCCCTTGAAATTCATGTCAAAGAGATGGATCTTGTCATAGCGCGCAGTCACTAGTCCTTGAGGAGAAATCAAAATAGAACTGTTAAAAGGTAAGCCTTCTGCCTGTAGCATCAAACTCCCAATGAGTATCCAGCTCTTTTTCTTGAGAGCCAGTTTTTGTATTAGCTTTATAGTTTCTGAGTCTTCAAAGCTTTCTGCGCTAGATAGAGTTGCTTCATTACCACCACGATAATTGCAGACTTCAGGCAGAGCAATAAAATCAGCTTGGGCTCTATTGACATAGTCCTCAATCTTGGCTAGGTTTTCGGCTTTGTTTGAACCGGCGTTAATTTGTATTGCTGCGATCTTCATGATTTATCTCGAAATTTTAAAATCCTTCGCAAGCCTTGCAGTTGGCGATTTCTGGGGGGATTTTGGTGGGACTGGGTCATAGCCGTGGGCTCCAAATGGATGACAGCGTAGCAGTCTGGAGATGGTTAAGCGAACACCTTGCCAAATGCCGTGCTTGTCGATTGCTTCAACGGCGTAGTGCGAGCAGCTCGGGCTAAAGCGGCAGCTCGGTTGCCTGAAGGCAACGGTTGCTTGATAGCATTTGATCAGTGTTACAATAAGTAACTTGATGATGGCTGATAACATGGCTAGTTTTTTATTAGAGATTGGCGCCGAGGAATTACCTGCTGGGCAAATTCTCAACATCGCTAATCATATCAAAGATGGGCTTGAGACGGCTTTAACTGAAGCTCAGTTAGTAAAAAATTCTGGCAGACATCCTGCAAAACAAAGTTTTGCTAGTGATGTCGACACAAAAGAGGTCGGAACGGTGCTAAGCACTAGTTCCGTTAGTAAAGATAAAGAGAACTTTCGCAGGAAGTCTTGTATAGAACTTAAATATACACCACGCAGATTATTTTTCTATGTTTCTGGAATTGATGCAGCTGGCAAAGACAGAGAACAAGTTATTAAGGGACCACCTGAGAAGGTCGCCAAAGCTGCAGATGCTTCGATGACGCAAGCTGCTCTGGGTTTTGCTAAGAAAAACCAAGTCGCTGAAGCGGATTTATATTTTGAAGATGGCTATCTATATTGTAAGAAGCTAGTCAAAGCCCAAGACCCTAAGGAGATCTTAGCAAAAGCTGTGCCTGAGATTATTGCAAGCACGCCTGGTGTTAGGTTTATGCGTTGGGCAAACAACGATCTCAAGTTTGCAAGACCACTACAGTGGATAGCTGCTTTGATAATTACTGGATCTAAAACTCAGCAAGTCGAATTTGAAGTGGCAGGAATCAAAGCTAGTAATCTAAGTTATGGACACCGTTTCCTTGGACCAGAAGCTTTTGAGATTAAGTCTCGCGAGCAATATGAAAGCCAACTTGAAAAACAAGGCACGTTTATTGATCCAGAAAAACGCAAAGCCAAAATCGTTGATGAAGCCAAAGCACTGGCTGCTTCAGTTAATGCAGAGATTGTGCTTGATGATGCTTTATTGGATGAAGTGATTATGATCACAGAGAACCCAAGTCCGATACTTTGTGATTTTGATGCCAAGTTCTTAGAGATTCCTGATTGTGTTTTAAAAACAGTGATGATTAATCATCAGCGTTATATTCCTGTTGTTGCTAATGACAAGCTTTTGCCGTATTTTATTGCGGTCAGCAATAATCCACTAGAAACTGCTCGCGCGAATATCAAATCTGGCAACCAGAAAGTAATCGTGCCGCGTTTTAAGGACGCTGAGTTTTTCGTTGAAGAAGATATGAAAATCAAACTAGAGCAGAGACTTGAGAAACTTGCTCGTTTGAATTCACTCAAGGGTAATTTACTTGAGAAATCATATCGTATGGAAGAAATAGTCAAGTTTTTGATTGAAGCGCTTGGAAATGTCCAAGATGAGGTTTTGATTTTGCAAGCAACTAGGCTTGCCAAAACAGATCTCAATTGCAATTTGGTTTTTGAATTTACCGAACTTCAAGGTGAGATTGGTGGGGTCTATGCCCGCAAGCAGGGCTATGACGAAGTTGTAGCGAAGGCAATAGAAGAGCATTACAAGCCTCGTTTTGCTGGTGATGATGCACCGTCGACTATTGGCGGCAAGTTGATTGCTATTGCTGACAAGCTCGATAATATAGTTGCGGCTTTTGCCTTGGGTAAGATCCCAAGCGGGTCAGCTGATCCTTTTGCTTTGAGAAGACAAGCAAACGGTATGCTTGAAATTATTCTTCATGGTCATATGGTTTTTAATATCGAAGCCTTGGTGAATATGGTTTGCAAATTGCAAGAAGAAGAGTTTGGTACTGGTGAAACTATCACCAAGATCAAAGGACGCGGTGACAAGCGTCAAGAAATGCAAGTTGCCGAGCTTAATTGGGATGGCACAAATACCAAGGTGATTGAATTCCTCGAAACTCGTATGCCATTTGTCTTTGAGCTTGCTCATAAACAAACTGACCTTAACCGTGCTGTCTTAGCCAAACCTGGTTGCCTGGCAGAGCTTGATCGCCGTCATCAAATGATTCATCTTTTGTATGACCTGAAGACTCAAGCTGATTTTGCTAGTTTGGTTGAAGCTATTAGTCGGGTTAGTAATATAGCAGAATCTAACGCCGACAAAGTTGACAGTTCTATTTTTGAGCTTGATTATGAAAAAGAATTCTTTGCTACTGTTGAGTCGCTGGCAAAGAACTTAGAAGGAACAGAATTGTTGAAATCAATTAAGCCGATCAATGCTTTTTTTGACAATGTCTTGGTTAACGCTGATGACGCCAAGATCAAAGCCAATCGCAAAGCACTTGTTGCCTATGCTGATTCGGTTTTTGGACAGATTGGTGATTTCAGTTTGCTTTAGTTGTGTCATCCAGAGGACCGTCATTGCGAGGAGCAGCGCGACGTGGCAATCTAATACAAAGACAATTGTTTCAACTTGGATTTATGCATTGGATTGCCGCGTCGTGCTCCGCACTTCTCGCAATGACGGCTTTTACTCGCAATGACGGAGCAAGACAACTGCTTCAGCGGCAATCCCTTCACCGCGACCAGTAAAACCAAGACCTTCTGTTGTAGTTGCTTTGACGCTCACTTGAGATATATTAAGACTAAGGACTTCAGCGATATTGGCACGCATTTGATCTATATAAGGACGGAGTTTGGGAGCTTGGGCAATAATGGTTGAGTCGATATTAGAGATTGAGTAATTATTTCCGACAAGAAGTTTTTTACAATGCTCCAAAAAGACCATGCTACTGATTGCGGCATTGGCTGGATCATTGTCAGGGAAGTGAGAACCAATATCTCCAACTGCCATGGCGCCAAGTAATGCGTCTACAATTGCGTGAACTAAAACATCAGCGTCTGAATGACCTAAGAGTTTATATTCATGGTTAATTTTGACTCCACCAAGTATCAAGGGCTTGCCTTCACTAGGGATTAATTTATGGACGTCATAGCCAGAGCCGATTCGCATAGATTTATTATAGATTATTGGTATTACCTTTTGCTCAAAGAGCAAGCATGTTATTGTTAAGGGTATTATGGTAGCACCCACCGTAGTGAGTAGAATAGAACAAACTTTATCAAGTTTGGGACAAGGTATAAAAGATATTTCCAGCCTTGCAAAAGATCCAGCAATTAGCCAACGACTTAATGCCCTTACCAGAGATTATTATGCACACAAAGAAGCACTTGAGCCACAAAGAGAGGCATTGAGCAGATTAAGTGCTGTTGAGAGCAAGCTGACTGAGGAATTGAATAATGCAAATGAGCAAGCAGGAATGCTTCAAGCCCATTCTTCGCCAGGTGATGAGCTTGCTGCAGCGAGAGCAGGAGGAGCTTTAGATGTTTTGACCAAGATGTCTGATGTTTTAAGTGCTTTATTAGAGACATTGAAACAGGAGTCTTAATTATTATGATTGCAACTGATTTAACTAGAGTAGTTGAGACATTAAATAAGCTTGGGCGAGTAACAAGCAATATCGGAGCTAATCTAAGACAATTACCACATCCCTTTGCTCAGCAAAAGCGGGAACTGGCAACAGCTCTTGCTGAGCATAGAGAAGCATTAACGCCAATCACAGGAGCGGCTTCAAAGCTCGAAGAGTTGAAGCGTGCTATGGCGAATGAATTAGGTTCAGCTAGGATTAATCAAGACAGAACAGCTGGTAAAGGCAGCAACATGGAAGAATTGGAGCTAAACGCAAACCAAAATCCAGTTTGGACTGCAATGGCAGAAAGTTTTAAGCGATTGATTCATCTTATTGACAAAGATTTATCATGACAGGTAATTGGGCTAGTGAAATAACAAGGACTAGTTTATACTATAGGCATGACCAAGAAGTTCTTTGGATTAGTTGTTTTTGTACTTAGTTTTATCTGGGTCAATTTTGCTCTTGAGGCACAAGCCGCAAAGGGATATTATGATGTGCCACAAAGTCACTGGGCTTCTAATGCGGTGAAAGAATTAGTCGATGATTACCAGTTTATGTCTGGTGATCCTAACGGCAACTTTGGTGGAACTCGCGCTCTTAGTAGATATGAATTTGCGAAAACAATTTCTAAGATGACTGATTACTATAATCAAGAAATTGAATCTGATCGTAAAGATCTAGAAAATATAGTTGGAGTTATGGAATTATTTCAATCAGAGCTTAAGAACCTTCAAGGCAAAGCGGCTCAAGCAAATTCAGAGGTGGCATCACAAAATGAAACTATCGCTGAACTCAATGAGTTAGTGATTACTGTTGCTGAAGAGCTTGCCAATATCGATGCTGAACCAGGCAAGATGGATGAGATAAATCAAAGACTTGCGCTTGCTGAGTCTAAAATTCACAAGCTTGATAACAAAGGATTATTAGTTGGTACTTTAGTTAAGGGTGTCTTCAATGATGTTAAGAGTATTGGACGCGGTGTTAATCATGTTACATCAAGTGCCAGAAGCAGCAGGCTGAGACGCAAAAAACGTTTACAAGCACAAAGCCAAGCAACGACTTTGGAGGAACAATTAGTTGAAGAAGCTGCTACTCTACCAGTGGCTTTGCCACAAGTTGGTGGACTTGCGACTCTTGAAACACATTCAACAATCACGGGACAAGAAGCTGCTCTTTCAGCTCCACTTTCAGAGCTTGAACAACTTCAACAAGATTTTGATGGACTCTACGCTGATGAGAGATATCCAGACAATAACTTTTCTGAGGTAGAATACCTCGAACCAATTGGTGAGTAATTATGCAATGTCCTTTTTGTGAATCTGAACAACTCAAAGTTCTTGAAAGCAGATCGGCAGATGATGGCGGTTCAATGAGAAGAAGACGTGAGTGTCTTGAATGCGAGCAGCGTTTTACTACTTATGAGAGAGTAGAATTTAGCCCAATGATAGTTACCAAACGTAGCAACTCCAAAGAAGTCTATTCTAGAGATAAGCTGATCTCTAGTATTGTGCGCTCTTGTAGCAAATCAGAAATTTCAGCACTTACCATCGACAATATTGTGGATGTCGTAGAAACCCAAATGTACAAAGAATTTGGACGTGAGATCCCAAGTACCGCCCTGGGAGGGATGGTTATGGCTCAGCTCAAAATTAGAGAACCAATGGCTTATATCCGCTATGCCTCTATATTTAAGAATTTTAATTCAGTTTCTGAATTTCTGGAGGAGATACAAAACCTTGATGATAAAAGAGTTAATCAAGAACTCCTAGTCTAATTGAACTAGTCGCTAGGTCAAATGCCTTATAACGAAATTGAATTAAATGCCGACTTGATATAATGTAATGATCCATAAACAAATGAGAACCCTTGCCATACTAAGTATTTTATTAACGAGCTTCCTTGTAAGCTCAGCTCATGTTGGCAAGTTGGAAGAACTTACTTTTGTTGACCATAAAACTTTTTACCTATACAAAGATTCCAAAACAACTTTGAGATACTCAGGACTTCCTGCCGATATTGATATAGTACAAGCACAACTTTCAACCAAGCCTGATGGTCCCAGAGCAAGAATAATAGGTGCACAAAACAAAACAATTGAAGGTGGCTCGAATGGCTATGTTGACTTTGTTGTAGAGATTTTAGCTGATGTTGATGGACGACCAAATAGATCATCTGTTCAATTGCATCTTAAAACCTTCCGTAAAACAGCCACTGATGCTTATGACATCATAAGTTCAATCACCAACTACATTAGAACAAAGGAGTGCCCCCATCAAGGATCTCGAGTGTGCTCAATAGTCAAAGTTAAATGTCGAGAAGACAGCCAGGATTGTTTTAATGGACTTAAAGAAGTTCATAAAGAATTTGAGAATGAGTGTCTTGCTGATAAGGCGGGAGCTACTATCTACTCTTACGGCACCTGTGAATGAAAGCTGTAAAGGTTAAGGCTGTAAGGGATGATATTGCCTTACAGCCTTAACCTTTACAGCCCTAGAGCCTTACAGCTTTCATGCTTTAGAGCATGTTAATATTCCACTTTCATTAAACAAAGCCCCTCAGCAGGACTGGTGAATTTGGGACTGGCTTCTTTGCCTTGACCAACTTGGATGAGTTCACCAACCATTCTTCTGACCATATGTCTAAGGAAGCGATTGGCTTTGATCTTGTATTTAAAACAGATAGGAGATTCTTTGATGAGTTCTGATTTACTGACATTGCAAATTCCAGAGTCGCCTTCTTCAAGTTTGGCATAGGCACTAAAGTCATGTTCGCCAAGATAGCTTGCGGCATGTGCTGCCATCTTGTCAAAGTCAAGTTCTTCTTTGTGCCAAGCCATACTATCTAGTCTCAATACAGGTCTGTGTCGACGAATAAATATTTTGTAGAGATACTCTCGGGCAGTGGCGTCAAACCTGGCGTTAAAACTATCAGGCACTTCTTGGATTTTGGTTATAACCATGTCTTCTGGCAGGTTTGCGTTAAGTGCAGCAAGGATTGTGTAGGGATTGTCCAAGTCTTCAAGTTTTTGAGCTAGTTTGAAATTCAACACTTGACCAAAAGCGTGTACCCCGGAATCTGTTCTGCCGGAGAAGATAGTCTCTATCTCTGGGTTCTCTTGGAAGCTTCCTTGAGGACCAAAAAACGAATTGAGAACTTGTCTGAGTTCAGATTCTACAGTGCGTTTATTTGGTTGGATTTGTGAGCCAGCAAACTTGGCACCATTGTATTCTAAAATGATCTTATAGTTTGGCACTTAGGAATCTACGGCTTTGAAGTTGCCAATATCCTCACCAGTGCCGAGGACTAAGAGGTAATCATCTTTTTGCAAAGAGGTGTTGGCACTCGGTGATACGCTAAAGTGACCACCGGAACGTCTAATTGCTAAGATGTTGAGATGGTGTTCACTACGAATATCGGTCTCCAACATGGTTTGACCAGCATATTTTTTTGGAAGAGCGAGTTCTGCAATGCTGAAATTATCATTGAGCGCAAATTCTTCAAGAAAATTGAGTCCAAGTAATTGTCTTGCGACCGATCTTCCCATCTCTGCTTCTGGATAAACGATGGTATCTACGCCAAGTCTCTCGAGGATTTTGCCGTGCATGGTACTACTGGCTTTGGCAATGATTTTGTTGACGCCAAACTCTTTAAGATTGGCAGCAACCAATACACTACCTTCTATACTTGAACCAATTGCAACAACAGCTGCATCAAATTTATCCAGATCTAGTTTTTTGAGGTTGTTTGCATCAGTACAATCAAGTTGGATCGCGTCAGCAATTAGTTTCTGGTCAATAATAGATTGTACTTCAGAGGCTTCGTTATCTACTCCAAGAACATCGTGACCATTTTCATAGAGTACTTTGGCTACGTTGCTACCAAAGCGTCCGAGACCGATTACCAAAAAATTTTGTTTTCTTTCTAACATTGATTACTCCTTAGTACTAACAATCACAGTTGCAACTCTTAGCACTCTATCATTTAGTTTATAGCCTTTTTTGAGTACTTCAAGGATACTACCCTCTTCTTTTTCAGGGTCAGCTATATTACTCACGGCTTCATGCAGTTCAGCATTGAAAAGACCTTCTGTTGCTATCTCGGTTAAACCAACGGACTTGAGGCTCATAATAATCTGACTTTGCAACATATCTATGCTTGTGATGCAATCATCGATACTAGTATTGTCGTTGATGCTTTTTTTTGCAAATTCAAAATTGTCTAATGCGGGCAAGATTGCATCCAATGTTGCAAAAGCGGCGTATTTTGCCATGTCTTGTTTTTCTTTTTGGCTACGCTTGACCATGTTTTGTTGATCAGCCCAAAGACGTTTGTATTTATCATCAAGCTCTTGATACTGACTTTGCAGCTCTTCAAGCTGGGGGAGTAATTCTTTACTAGCAGGCTCTGTTGGTTCGGCTGATTCAGACCAGGCCTTATCAACATTGTTCTCGTCAGCTGCGGAATGTAAATCTCCAATATCTGTATTTACTTTGTCTTTCATGATCAAGCCTTTATTATACAAGATATTCAAAGATTTCTTGCCATGGCAAGATTGTTATCTCTTTTAATTTTCTTCTTTTAGTAGCTTGTGATAGGCAAATCAGTTCGGCTTCTGGATATAAGTCCTTAAATGAAAATAATCCTTTGAGATTTTTTAATTCAGGGTTTATTGAGGCTTTGATTTCTATCGCTAGAAAACTATCATCAGGTTTTTTGATAATTAAATCAACTTCTGCCCCAGCTTCAGTCCGGTAGAAGAAAAAATCATAGTCTTTATTTATGTAGTTGGAATAATTCATTAGTTCTTTGATAATAAAATGTTCAAAAGCATTACCATAAGCCTTCGTTTTTTTCTCTAGTTTCAAACTTAGTTTGTTAGTTAGTGCACGATGAACACCGGTGTCAAAAAAATAGAATTTGGGATGTTTCACTAGACGAGTTCTATGAGATGAAGCAAAAGGCATTAAGAAAAAACCAATTAAGGTATCTTCAAGGATTTGAAAATATTCCTTGACTGTTTTGCTATCAACTCCGGTATCTCTAGCAATATTTGAAAAATTAAGGACGTTACCATTTTCTTCAGCAGAGAAGCGTAGAAAGTTGCTAAACCCTTTGATATTCCTTACTAGAGATTCCTCCTTGATTTCTTCTTTAAGGTAGGTGTTGATGTAAGCTTTAAGTACTTGTTCTTTAGCAAAATCATCTTCTTCTAGGTAGATAGCAGGTAGAGTTCCATAATTAAGTGCTTGTTCTAAATTAAAAGTCTGTTTGTTTAGTAAAAACTCTTGGTAACATAATGGATACATTGCAATGGTCCAGGCTCTACCTCCTAAAAGATTGGCTCCTGATTTTTTGAGTTTTCTTGCACTTGAGCCACTTAATGCAAAACAAGGTGGGTTTTCACTTTCTAATAAAAGATGAACTTGGTCGAGTAGTTCTGGAAGCTTTTGTATTTCATCAACTATTACATGAGAAACATTTTTTTTTCTACTGGTGATTTCATTCTTGAAATTACTAGGTGATAAGTTTAGGGCATTAAAGGTATCTGGGTCTAAGAGATTATAGACAAGGGTATTTTTGTCATCAAAGAATTCCCCCAAAACAGTTGTTTTACCTACTTGTCTTGGGCCAAATAGAAAAAAACTCTTGTTTTCTGGTAATTTTACTAATCTCTTGAACACTAATTGGATTATACCACGTATTCCTGGAGTGTAACCCCTGTTTTACGTCGTAATTTCGGAATGGTACTCCTGGAATTAGAGCTCTATTGCATGAATCGGAAACACCGGTCCTTCGGTGCAAACTCTATTATAAGAAGTGCAATTAGGGTCAGTTGATTTGCTGACGCAAGCAAGGCAGGCACCGATGCCGCAGGCCATTCGTTCTTCTAACGACATATAACCCGAGCGAACCCGAGAAGCCCCATCTGCTGCGTTACTCAGGTATATTTTCTGCACAGCTTTAAGCATCGGTGTTGGTCCGCAGGTATAAAGAACATCATAGGAAGTATCCATGAGATCAGTAACTAATCCTTTATGACCATAAGATCCGTCTATCGTAGTGATGGCAGTCAATCCAAGTTCTTGAAATTCTTTTTCATAAAAAACATCTTTGGCTGAATTGAAACCAAGTATTGATTTGATAACGGCGCCGCGTGCTTTGAGTTTGCGTCCTAAGTAATATAGTGGCGGCACTCCAATCCCTCCACCTATCAGTACAATCTTGTCACCTTCTTTAACTTCTTCTGTTGGGAAATGCACACCAAGAGGTGCCAGCATGTCTATTTCTTGACCAGGTTTTTTTGCAGCCAGTAAATTCGTGCCAGCTCCATCAGCACGGTAAAGCACAACCATTTCTGTGCCAGCGTCATCAATATTGCAGACACTCATGGGCCTTCTTAACAGAGGCACTGAATTATCACTGCATTTGATATGCAAAAACTTGCCTGGTAAATAATCATCAAGATCAAAATTGCCAGCAAGTACTAGCTTGTAGATTTTATCAGCGATAAGATCATTGGCTTTAATTTCAAGTTGGACTTGGCTTGGCATTAGTGATTATTTTAGCAACCATTCCCATAAAGGAATTAGTTTAATACCATTTTTTTGGTCTTCTATATCTTTGGTCAACAATATTAAGTCTGTTTTAGGGTGTTCTTTGGCAAATTCTAAGAGACCTGTTATTTCTCTTGGGTCAATCTCGTCGCCATAACTTACATTAACAGCGCTTAGCTTTTTGCCATCTTGAGTAATAAAGTCGACTTCTTGTTTCCCCTTATAGTAAAAGACTTGTTCATGTTTTTTAATGAGCTCCAGTCCGACTATATTTTCTGCTAGCTTCCCTGTATCGGGGGAAAATCTGAAGCTGATTCGGTTACGTAGACCATTATCTATGCAGATTATTTTTTTCTGATTTACTCTTTGTTCTTTAAGTGAATAGGAGAATTGAGGTAAAAAATAAAAGGCTTGAGCTTCTTCTATATGCGAGAGGTATTCATATATCGTATCTTTGGAGACACTCATGTTTTGTTTGACGCTCTTGTAATAGCTATGTGCTGAAAATTCTTTGGTTATATTGGCAAAGAGGTGCTTTAGTAAGTCTTTGAGTAACTTGGTATTGCGCAAAGAATATCTGTCGACAAGATCTCTATAGACAATTGAATTGAAATATTCTTGAAGTATTTTTTTATCAAGTTCTTTATTTTTATTGAGGACTATTTCAGGAAAGCCGCCTTCTTCTAAATATTCATCGAGCATTTTTATGATTTCAAAACG
>JABHOV010000107.1 GCA_018695135.1 Candidatus Melainabacteria bacterium
CCACCTGCCAAAACAATAACGGGACAGTCATCTGATGAAAATTTAGCAGTCGAAGTGGACGAAAATACAAAAACTGGAGAAGCCCAGGGAGATAACAGTGCCGAAGCAAATGCTCAAGCTCTCAAGCTTCTAGCTCAATGCGCACCTAAACTAGCTTTGGTCAAAAATGCACTTGATATTTTAGATTTATCGCAATTAGATCAAGAAGGAACTTCAAGTCAAGAAACTCAAATTATCTTAGCCAGTATTTTACAACCGATCTTAAAAGAAGTAGAACTTGCTCAAAAGCAAGGACAACTCACTAGTCAAAAAGATATCAGTGATTTTATTGGACGCAGATTTATGCGAGCAGTCGTCAATTTTAATGATTCCAATCCAGTTATAAAGATTAATCGAGCTGATATAAATGCTTTCACCGATAGCATCGGTACAGTGATGAAAACCAGTGATGGTACAGCTAATAAAGACGAGCAAAACAAAATGATGGAGCTTTTACTGAACCATAAGGGTTTGCTTCTTGGTTTAGTGGCAATGGTCTCTCAACCGCTGGCTAAGATGTTCGCTAGTCTACCACTAGGTATTGGTAAGCCATTCAATTTTTTATTAGCTCAAGTACATAGTAATATCGGTCCCATTGTTACAGCAGCAATCACTGGCTCAATGATGAAGGGTCGACCTGAGTCAAGAGCAGCAGAGGCTCAGCCGCAAAGCACTCAAGCAGCATAATCAGCTATCAAAAAACCTAATCAAGATTCTTTATATAAGGTAGTAGCTTTAGCTATTAAATTATGAGTACATTACCACTATTATCAACTTTAATTGACACAGCAGCCCAGCGAGCTTTTGCTACGCGCAATGGTGCTCAGGCTGTCAATGCTGATACTGTTAACAACTTCGTCAATTACTTAGGTGATGTTTTTAAGTTAGGTGCAGAGCAAGGAGTAGTTATTGATCGCAAAGCTATTTTAGATGCTGCCAAAATTACTTTTCTGGCGATGCCTGGCAGCCAAGATCTTGCAACTGTCTTTGATACAGCAGTAGCTAAGATTTTAGATATTCGAGATTCAAAAACTTCAGACATCGACTTAAGCAAAATCAGTGAAGAAGCCAAGCGGGCTCCATTCGCGCAGCATATTGCAAGTGTATTAAATGATTCGACTATTAATTATTCCGGAGCCGAAGAATTAAACACCAAGGATCAAAAAATATTTATTCAACAAGCGGTTGCAACAGCTATAGAACAATCAACCAATGAAGAAAAACAGATCTCACCGAAAGAATTCAAAGCTAATTTAACGAAGATCATTAAAGCGAACGCTGGCTCCTTAAATGCAACTGTTGTTGCAGAGACAATTGACTCACTTAATGAACTTGCAATTAGATCATCAGCTTTTGTGATTATTCCTGAGCTAAAAGGATTAGCACAGGCTTTTGATTTAGAAGCTATTAAGGCAGCAAAAGTAGATTTGTCTCAAGTTAGTGTAGAAGACAAATACGATGTCTTGCAATTTATGAATGATTTGCTTGTGAAGAATAATGACTTAGCTCAAGATGGCAAGTCACTTGACTTGAAAGCGGAGATCGACAAGGATCTGAATTCTGGTCAAAAAGCATATTTGGCTAGTCTTATACAAAGTTTTAATGAAGCTGGTGGCACGAACGGACTTAGTAATTTAACTAAGATGTTGAGTAAATCACTTCCAGATTTGGCGATGACGGGAATTATTGGAGCTGCTGTTGGTTGGCTATGTGGTGGCAACGCTGGACTTGGTGCTATTGCTGGAGCGATTCTAACTTTCTTTGGTAAGCTCGATGATCTGCCTGAACCTGATACAAGAGACAAGCCGCCTGCTTTTGAATTATTTGCAAAACCAGAGCTTGAATCTTTGGAAAATAAGCCAGCATAAAGTTCCCACTTTGCGATAAAATTTTTCACATAAAGACCCCTGATTAATAAAAATTATTTCATCAAATAAAGCTTTACAAAATTGAGAACTGGTAATAGATTATATAGACACGGATGGATATATTTCGTGAGGGAAATTTAATTGATAAACGTTCAGTTCAAAAATTTAGCTCAAGCTAATTCAGAAATACTCAAAGCCTTCAATTCGTCGAGCTCTGCTAAAGCACTAGAAGCCTACCAGCCGCTTAGTGCCAAGCAACGTAAGCTCGAAAAACTTAGAGCGCTGCAAGTACTTAAACAAAGTAGCGCGTCTACCAGTCTTGCTGATATCAGCCTAACGACTAGTAGTTTATCTGTTGCGTTGCAAAGTGCCGAAGGTGCAACATTGCAGGCGATGCTCAATCTTTTATCTGCCAAGATGATAGAGCAGAGCAAATATACTTATTTTGACGAAGAAGACAAGGATGCTGTCAAGAAACGTATCCAAGAAAAACTAGACAGTTACCAAGAAAAAGAACAGCCTGAGCAGGAGCCTGAAGAGGAAGACGAGAAGCTCGTCACTAAGAAGCTTGATGCTGCAGCTCAGTACTTTGAGCAAATGAAGGGAGATCTCATTGAGAGCTATTCTAAGGTGCTTTCAGCAATATCTCTTAAGAACCTCAAGGCAGCTTTGGATGATGGACTCAAGTTGCTTCATAAATATGTTTATGAAGTGCCAATGCAGTCATTCAAAGAAGCGGTGCTTGATCCAATTGATGAATTTAAATCCAAATTGAAAACAATGCTGGATGAAGGTATCGATTTTAATTTTGCAACCAAAGCCAAGAAGACTTTTAATCCAAAAGAAATCAAAGCTCTTTTACAAGATAGTTTGGACAACAAAGAACGCAAGCTAGAACAATCAGTCGACGCTCTTAATAGATCACTTAAGGCTAGCGCTCAGATTCATATGGCTAGACGCAAGTTTAACAAAGAACAAGTTAAGCTGGCATTGCATTCTAATTAAATTTATCAGCAAATGTCCAATAACGGCGTTATGCTCATTTCGGGGACTCAGGTACTTTAACAGGAATATGGGTTTTCCATCTTCCCTGAATAATTGCTACAGCAAACTTCGGGAATGCCCTTACGGGCTTTCGCAAGACTTGTTCTTGAACATTTTCTAACAAATCTGCAAGAACTTTGTCTTGACTTAGGCGGCATCATAGTTTAAATATCCACCATTTTCCGTGGCTTCTTCGATGGATTTCCGTTCCCCAAGGGTTAGTGAGTCTAATAAATCATCAGGGTTAACCAGTCTAAAGGCAAGATCTGTCTCCCTAAAAGGAGTTGGTGTTTTAGTGAAACTAGTATTAGTTTGAGTATCTAATTGCAATGATTTTGATTTTTCAATCCAAGCATTGGTATTATTATTTAATTCGACTTTGAGTTTAACTTTAGAATCAGTGAATGATTCTAGAACAACCTTGGCATTGCCAATCAAAACCCCTTGTCCACTTTGTTTCATTACAATGTTGATTCTACCTTTGTCGATTTCTGGTACTGATCCTCCATGGGTTCTAGCAATTTTAACTTCTGGTTTCACTTTAATAGTAAATACTACGGTACCATCTTTTTTTCCAGGTTTTACTTGGAGTTTAGTAGTAAATCTGTCTTTGATTTTTAATGCATCACCTTGATAATCACCTGATCCACATGGTCTTAAAACAATTACGCCAGTTGCTGGGCCAGTTAATTTATGATCAGAAGCAGCCATTGTAGCAGCGCTTGAACTGAGGTCTCGAAATGGAATAGTGTTTGACATGTTTGACATAATAGCGCCATTGTGGCATATTATCTAGAATTAAGTCAACTGCAATATTTCAAATATGAATATCTCGCATGAATCAAGGCTAATCGGAGCCCTGTATAACCGTGCAACAACCCAAGTCTCAAAAAATACTTATTAACAAAGCTATATAAGTAGTTAATTAAAGCCAGTGCAAGGTTCTTTTGTTTGCCACTAAGCATAGCAAACTTGGTAAAACTCTCCTCCATCTCTTTGAGGTTTTGGTAGGAATAATGGTTGAGTGGGTTTTTGAGTTTAGGATAGTTGCTGCGCTTCTTGCTATATTCACCAGTTTCAAGCATCTCGACACTCTCGTGCACTTCACTATCGCAAAAACGTCCTAGTGATTTTTTAAATAAGCGCAATTGATAATCAGGATAGTAACCGCCATGACGTATGAACTTATCGCCAATAAATAATTTCCTCGCTACCTGATAGCTATTAGCTACAAAATCAAGTGCTTTAATTTCATCAATTAAGTCATCAGTCAGCACTTCATCAGCGTCAATGCTCATCACCCATTCATTGCTGCACTTAGCAAGAGCAAGGTTTTTTTGTTTGCCATAACCGAGCCATTCATTCAAGTAGATCTTCTCTGTGTATTGCTTTGCAATTGCCAGTGTCAAGTCGGTACTACCTGAATCAATGAGAATAATTTCGTCTGCGAGTTTACTGGCTTGTTCTAGGCATCTGGCGATGATTCTTTCTTCGTTCTTGCAGATGATGAATATGCTGAGCTTTGGCATCGGTTTTGTTATTAATGGCATGCCCCCTGTAGGGGTATTCCATTAAATGGCAGAGAGAGAGGGATTCGAACCCTCGGTAGATTGCTCTACACATCCTTTCCAAGGATGCACCATCGGCCACTCGGACATCTCTCCATCCTCTACATTCTACAATATGCTGCATCGAGTTGACTTAGGACTAAACAAGTTCTAATCATCATGTTAGAATCAAAACATGTCTCGTAGACCATATTTTCTGGCATTCGTATTGCTTATCGCCCTTGGTTCTTGTTCTATCAACGAAGAAGCCTCAATGAAGGGTTGCCCAATTTCACAATATGATAATTCTAAACTCGTTAAGGGACAGCTGGCTTACCTTGCACCAAGTTCTTGGACGGAGACAGAAACTAGTAATCCTATGAGGTTTAAGGAATATATCTTAGATCCTCAAAGCAAAACCAATGTTGCAGTTTACTTTTTCAAAGATATACAAAACCAGCTAGAACCAAATCTAAGACGTTGGAAAAACCAATTTCGTGATGATAAAGCAAGAACTTTACTCGAAAAAAAACAGTTTAACCGTTTCAAATTGCCAATTACTGTTTATCATTTAACGGGAGCTTTCCTTGAGCAAGAAACAATGGCTGATCCCAATTCCAAGGTCACAATTAAACCAGATTCTGCTTTACTGGCTGCTGTTGTAGAAATGAAAGAAGGCACTTGGTTTTTTAAAACAGTCGGTCCGACTGCTGTTATCGCCTCTCACCGTAAGAGTTTTGATGATTTGGTATTTAGTTTTCGTGCGGAAGAATAACTATAGCAATGCTATGATTAAGCCATGACTCTCATCCTCCTTTCTGTTTTTTCTATCCTTCTATTAATAGCTATTGCAGCAATTTTGCTGACAAGAATTGCTAGTCTCAATTCACGTTTGGAAGGTTTGGAGAAACAACATGGAGCTGATTTTAGTTCTATTGTGACTAAGCAGGATCATGGATTAAGTTCTCTTGAAAAAACAGAGAAGTCTTTTCGTGATGAAATCACTCGCAATCGTGAGGAACTTGCTACTAATTTGCGTCACTTTGGTGACTTGATTGACAAGCAGCTCAAAAACACTAATGAAACTAGTCGTCAGGATCTTACGCTGATGCGCCAGACCATTGAAACTAAGATCAAAGACTTGCAAACAGAGAATTCTAAGAAACTCGATGAGATGCGTGTCACAGTTGACGAGAAGCTTCAAGGTACTTTAGAGAAACGAATCTCTCTTTCCTTCAAGGAAGTGAGTAACAGACTAGAACAGGTCTACAAGGGGCTCGGTGAGATGCAAAGTCTAGCTGCTGGTGTTGGAGATCTCAAGAAAGTTCTTACTAATGTCAAAACCAGAGGTACTTGGGGAGAGATGCAGCTTGGCAATCTACTAGAAGAGATTTTGAGTCCAGAGCAGTATGAAGCTAATGTACAAACCAAACCCAAAACTCAAGAGCGAGTTGATTTTGCAATCAAACTGCCTGGACAGGATGATCACCCGGTTTGGTTACCGATCGATTCCAAGTTTCCGCAAGAAGACTATCACAAATTAATTGAAGCTCACGAAGCCGGAGACCCTGTACTTGCTGAGCAAGCAATCAAGCAGCTTGAAGCCCGCATGAAGTTAGAAGGCAAAACTATTCGCGATAAATACCTTGAACCTCCTTATACTACCGATTTTGGTTTATTGTTTTTGCCAACAGAAGGTCTCTACGCAGAAGTCATTCGTATCCCTGGTTTGCTTGATCGCCTGCAGCGAGACTACCGTGTTAATGTCGTTGGTCCAACTACGCTTGCTGCCATGCTAAACGCTTTGCAGATGGGCTTCCGCACTCTTACTATCCAAAAACGTTCGAGTGAGGTTTGGAAATTGCTTGCAGATATCAAAAAGCATTTTGGTAGCTTCGGTGACTTGCTTGCCAAGGCTCACGAAAAAGTACAACAAGCTAGCAAGGTGATTGAAGATGCCGGGCGCCGCTCGCGTACTATTGAAAGCAAATTAAAAAAGGTTCAAGAGCTGCCAGGGATTGAATTAGAGCCAGAGAGCCTTATTGAGCAGGTTGCTAAGAATTGACAAAACTAGAGTATGTCTAAGGCATACTCTAGTTTTGTCATTGCGAGGAGCCGGAGGCGACGTGGCAATCTCCATGCTGTCAACTATTGACTAAAATCCGCAAACTCTTCTCTAGTGACATAATACCCTTCTTGGTTTTGTTCTCTGCTTCAAGTGTTTTACTGAGCAGGCTTTCTAGTCGCTCGACAGACATTGATGCAACTTCTTGTTTTTGGTAAAAGAGTCTACCCGGTGAGATACCAAGTAGCTTAGCTTGCTCGTCTTTGTTCATGCGCTCTTGCTCAGAGAGTTTGAGCTTGAGGTATTTAGAGAGCATGGTTGACATTGCAGCTACAAGTCCAAGGTGTACTTCTTTTTCTTTGATTAGTTTTTCAAGTTCGCGGTTGGCATTAACTGTTTTGCCAGCTGCAAGCTCTTTGATGAATTTGAAAATATCGTGCTTGCCTTTGCATTCTTTGTCAATTAATTCAGTTGTGATCTGACGACCAAGAGTTTGTAAGCGCCTTAGCTCTGAATAGAGTTGTGAACTATCTTCAGGACCAATATGTTCAACTAGATGCTCTGCAATACCCATGTTGATTGAGTTCTCACTCATCTTGACTAACCAAGCAGCTGGAGCTTTTGTATCCCATGGACTAAATTCTTTAAACTCTTCAAACTCTATTTCACTATTCTTTTTTAATCCCTTAACTAGTTTAATAGTGCCGCTTACTTTAGCAGAATCAAAGATCAAAACAACCGACTCTGGTAAGTTCGACAAGACCTGAGTAATTTGTTCAACTTCTTTATCCTCGGATTTGTTTTCCAGTGGCTTGAAATTCTTAATGACTATGACTTTTGTGGAAAGTCCCCAGGCAGGAGTTTGTACTAGGCTAATAAAATCCTTCAGCTCTGGGTTGACAGCATGTGCATAATTCAACGCCTCTGTTCCAGGCTCAAGGTACTGAGCTTTGAGTTTATCTAATCTCAATTGCTTGCGAAAGCTGTCTTTGCCGTGGAGTATAAAGATCACTGACTTCTATTCTAGCAATATAAAAATGGAGATCCCGGGTATCGTCATTTTTAATTTTCAAGATTGAAAATGACGATAGTTATAGTGATTTGTAACTCCAAGATTAAAAAAGGCGATACCCGGGACCTCCATTTTTAACTAGCAAAGCTAGCAATGGACTTAGGAACTCGAGTAAACTGTTTTGCCACTTTGCCCAATTCTCTGTGCATCTCTTTAGCCATATTGTCCTTAACTGCGTGAGTTTGAGCTTGAGCCACGTCACGTACTGCTTTATCAAGACTAATTTGGCTTGGATTTAGCTTCTTGAGCATCGTAGGTGTTTGAACCTGCCTTGCTTGCGGGCTTTTGGTTTGAATTTCATTACGAATAATTGCTTGATGTAGCTGCTCTGCTTTAGCCATTTGTCTATTTTTTAGATCAAAAGCTGCTTCTGGTAATTTATCAGCATGTCTTTCTAGCACCGAGCTTGCTATTTGTTGAAGACTGGGCCTATTTTTAAGGTAATCACTGGCATTTTTAGGTAAACGCTTGTAATGATAGCCTCTGAGCCTTGAATCTACCAATTCTTTAATTGACTGCCCTTTGTGTACTGTTGTTGTTTTCATGTGTAATTTGTCCCTATTTCCCCTGCCCGATGAATATATTTAACTAAATCAAAGTTAAAACGCGGTTAAGAACTTTCCAAACAAGCTCTAATAAGGCTCCTTAACCCTCAAAAGCACTATTTAACATTTTTTTCAGTAAATACTTAGCATATTGCCTCATGTCTATTGCTATTATTATCCCTCGCGTCAATAACTGGATTCGTCCTTTTATTGGTTGCAATTTAAGCTTCTTGGCAAAGGCCTGGTTCGCTGAAAACCCAAAGAAAGCATAAGGACAAATCAATGGCCCTCAAAAAATACAAACCTACTACACCTGGCTCTCGTGGCACTATCCTTTTGGATCGTTCTGATGTCACAACTGATAAGCCAGAAAGAACTTTAACTAGTAAACTTCGCAAACACACCGGTAGAAATAACTCCGGCAAGATTACTTGTCGTCACAAAGGTGGCGGAAACAAAAAAATGTATCGTCAGATAGATTTCAAACGTAACAAATTTGGTATCAAAGCCAAAGTATCTACTATTGAGTACGATCCTAACCGTAACGTGCATATTGCCCTACTTGTATATGTAGATGGTGAAAAAAGATACATTCTATGTCCCAAGGGATTAACCATTGGTGGGATTGTTGAATCTGGACCTGAAGCAGAGATCAAATCTGGTAATGCTTTAGCACTCAGAGACATGCCTCTTGGTTCTACTGTTCACAACATCGAACTTACTCCTGGTAAAGGAGCTCAAATGGTGAGATCTGCTGGTAACTCAGCACAGCTTCTTGCAAAAGAAGATGAACTTGCTACTTTAAGACTTCCATCTGGTGAGATGCGTAAAGTCAAAGTTGATTGCATGGCTACACTCGGTGAGCTAGGCAACTCTGACTGGAAAAATATCGTTTGGGGTAAAGCTGGTCGCAGACGTAAATTAGGAATCAGACCTACGGTACGTGGTTCTGCGATGAACCCAGTTGATCACCCTCATGGTGGTGGTGAAGGTAAAGCACCGATTGGTGGTATCCCTAAATCATTCACTGGTAAACGTCTAGGTCGCAAGACACGTAAGCCTAAGAAGGCATCATCTAAGATGATTATTACTAACCGCAAAGGTAAAAAGATTTCATCAAAAGCATAAAAGGTAAAAAATGGCAAGATCACAGAAAAAAGGACCATATGTACACGAATCACTTTGGAAAAAGCTCCAAGTAATGCGTGCTTCAGGCGAAAAAAGAGTCATCAAGACTTATAAACGCGCATCAATGATATTGCCAGAGATGGTCAGTTTCACAATTGCAGTACACAACGGACGTAAGTTCATTCCTGTTTATTGCACAGAGTCAATGGTCGGACATAGACTTGGTGAGTTTTCAATCACCAGAACATTTAAGGGACATTCTGGTTCTAAGAAGACCAAATAGCACGGAGAAAGATAATGGCTAAGAAAGACGACGATAAAAAAGTAGAAGAAACGGCTGAGAAAAAACCAGCTAAGAAGAAAGCAGCAGCTAAGAAAACAGAAACAGCTGACAAGAAACCTGCAAAAGCAACCAAGGCTAAAACAGAAACCAAGGCTACAAAAGAAGCCAAAGTAGAAGAAGCGCCGAAGGCTGAAACTAAGCCTGCGACCAAAGTTGTTAGAGCAAGAATTGGCTTTATGAGACAAACTGCCCGCAAGGTTCGTCGTTGCGTGAATTTAATTCGCACTATGACAGCCGGTGACGCTGTTAAACAGCTAGGCTTTGCACCTTATGCAGCAGCTTTACCAATAAAAAAATTAATCGAAAGTGCAATGGCTAACGCTAGTCACAACTTCTCAATTGAGAACCCTGAAAACCTCAAAATCTCTCAGCTTTTAGTTGATGATGGTGTGGTTTACAAAAGATGGAGAGCAGTTAGTAAAGGAACAGCTCACAGTATCAAAAAGAGAACAGCACAAGTAAGATTAGTTTTAAGTGAGATGAATGCAGCGGAATACGCAGCATATGTTTGGGATAATTCACCTCGTAACAAAAAAAAGGGCAAGGTAGCATAGTATGGGACAGAAGATTCCTCCAAGAGCTAATAGATTAGGTATAACTGAAGTTGCTGATTCAACTACTTTTGCAGAATTCAGATCAGGTGAATTTGCAGCAATCCTTCAAGAGGATATGGCAGTTAGAACCTACGTCAAGAAGAAATTAAAAAACGCTGGTGTTAGTAAAATACTAATCCAACGTAAACCAGGACAAATCCAAGTTGGTATTGTTACTGCTAGACCAGGTTTGGTTTTCGGTAAAGCTAGTGAAGGACTTGATATTATCAAGGCTGAGCTTGCAGCTTTAGTTAACAGACCTGACTTAAACATGATTGTTAATGTATTTGAAGTTAACAAAGTAGATCTCGATGCACGATTAATCGCTGAAGGTATTGCTCAACAACTTGAAAGAAGAATCGCTTTCAGGAGAGCAATGAAGCAATCAATCCAAAGAGGAATGAGAGCTGGAGCCAAGGGTATCAAAATCATGTGTTCTGGAAGACTTTCAGGAATTGAGATTGCTCGTAGTGAGAATACTCAAGAAGGAAGCGTTCCATGTCACACATGGAGAGCGGATATTGATTATGGTTTTGCTGAAGCACAAACCACTTATGGAATCATCGGTATCAAAGTATGGCTTAACAAAGGCATTCTTGAACCAGGTGAAAAATCTAGACCGAATATCAAAGCTGCTGCTGGACACTCAGCAAAAGAGGAAAATAAAAGCTTAGCAGCTTAGAGGAAGACTTATGTTATTACCAAAAAGAACTAAACATAGAAAACAAATGCGCGGCAGAATGAAGGGTAAAGAGACCCGCGGGGCTGAAGTTCATTTCGGAGAAATCGGTTTACAGGCACTTGATCCAGGCTGGATCACTTCAAGACAAATCGAAGCGGCTCGTCGTGCTATGACTCGTCACATCAAACGTGGTGGACAGATTTGGATCCGTATTTTTCCTGATAAACCCGTTACTCAAAAACCAGCTGAAACTCGTATGGGTGCTGGTAAAGGAAATCCAGAATACTGGGTATCTGTTGTTAGACCGGGAAGAATTATTTTTGAAATCGCTGGTATTGATCTAGCAATTGCAAGAAGAGCACTTGATTTAGCTGCTGCTAAATTCCCTATCAAATGCAAAGTTGTTATTAGAGAAGGAGTTGAAGCATGATACTAAAATCTAAGGATATAAGAGATAAAACTACAGTCGAACTTCAAGAAGAGCTTGTGAAATTACGCAAAGAACTTTTTGAATCTAAGATGTCATTTCATTCGCGCAAATTAGAAAACACTTCAACTATTAACCAGTTGAAAAAATCAATTGCACGAATTTTGACTATCATCACCGAAAAAGAAGGGGCGCCAATCGCGTCGTAGTGACGTGAAGACGGAAGGATAAATTATGCCAAAAAGAGTATTAAGAGGTAAAGTCGTAAGCGACAAAATGAATAAAGGAATTACTGTGCAAGTACTTCGTAAGAAGAAGCACAAACTTTATCAAAAGGTAATCAACTTTACAACCAAGTTCATGGCTCATGACGAAGAGAATTCTGCTAAAGAAGGCGATTCGGTTGTGATCGAAGAATGTAGACCATATTCAAAACACAAAACTTGGATATTGACAGAAGTAACGGAGAGGGCTGTATAAGCTAAGGAAAAGAAGAATATGTTAGGTCAAGAATCCGAATTAGATGTAGCTGACAACTCAGGCGCAAAAAGAATTAGAGTAATAAGAGTGCTTAAAGCCAACTCTAACCTTGCGACTTTAGGTGATACTGTGGTTGCAACTGTTAAAGATGCAATGCCAAATATGCCTGTTAAAAAATCAGACGTTATTAAAGCAGTTGTAGTAAGAATCAAAAAACGTAAGAAACGTAAGGATGGAAGTTGGATTAGTTTCGACCAAAATGCTTGTGTACTTATTGACAAAGACGGTAACCCAAGAGGTTCTCGCGTTTTTGGACCAATTGCTCGTGAACTTCGTGAGAAGGGGTACATGAAAATCATCTCGCTAGCACAGGAGGTTGTTTAAGTATAAACAATCCCAGGTAGGAAATTAAAACAATGCAAAAACAAGTAAAAAGAAAAATCAGATACACCAAAGCACCAAAATCGCCAATCATAAAGAAAGGCAATGTGGTATTGGCTTCTGAAGCACTAGTCAAAAAAGGTCGCCGTAACTTACAAGCGAAGATGCACATCAACCGTGGTGATGAAGTTGTAGTTATCAGTGGTGATGATCTTGGCAAAATCGGCAAAGTCATCGAAGTATTCAAAGATAAATCTAAGATCATCGTTGAAGGTGTAAACATCATCAAAAGACATCGCAAATCGAATGCTCCTGGGCAAGAAGGTGAGATTGTTGAAATCGAAGCACCTATCTTCTCTTGCAAAGTAATGCTTTGGGATGGTGAAAACAAAAAAGCTTCTAGACTTGCTCACAAAGAGCTTGAAAGTGGAGCTAAAGTAAGAATTTACAATACAAGCAAGGAGCAAATTGATTAACAAAGTTAATCACTGCGTCATAGCATAGCGAAGACGGGTAGAAGAGAGAAATTATCATGACACTTAAAATGAAAGAAAAATACGAAAACGAAGCGAAAGCAAAAGTCAAAGAGAGACTAGGGATTACTAATGAGTACGCAATTCCTAAACTTGAAAAGATCAATATCAACTTTGGACTTGGTGAATCTGCGACTAACGCTAAGACACTTGAGAATGCAATTGCTGACTTGGTTAATATAGCTGGTCAAAAACCAGTTGTAACGAGAGCTAAAAAATCAATCGCAACTTTTAAGTTGAGAGAAGAAGCAGCTGTTGGACTCAAAGTCACTCTACGTAAGGAACGTATGTACCACTTCCTTTCTAAACTAATTAACGTAGCACTTCCACGTGTTAGAGATTTTCATGGTCTATCTTTCAAGAGTTTTGATGGTAGAGGCAATTATAGTTTTGGTCTTAAGGAGCAATTAGTGTTTCCTGAGATCAAGTACGACAAAATAGATGCAGTTCGTGGAATGGATATCACTATCTGTACGACTGCAAGAACAAATGAAGAAGCGAAAGTATTGCTTGAAGAGATGGGCTTCCCATTCCGCAAACCTACAGACGCGCAACAACAAAAAATGACGGCGGCAGCAGCAGCTTAGGAGATTAATTATGGCGAAAAAATCATGTATTGAAAAAGCACACAAGAAAAAAAGACTTATCGCAAAGTTTGCGACAAAGAGAGCAGAGCTCAAGAAAGCAATGGCTAACCCAGAGCTAGACTTTGAAGCCAAGATTAGTATTCAAAAACAACTTGAATCTCTTCCTCTAAATTCTTCCAAAGTTCGTGACCGCAGTAGATGTTGGTTAACAGGTAGACCACGTGGTTATCACAGAGATTTGGGAGTTTGCCGTAATGCTTTGAGATTAATGGCTCACAAAGGAATGGTTCCTGGAATGACAAAGGCTAGCTGGTAAAAGGTATTATAATGACAACTACAACAATAGAAGAAAAGAAAATAGTAAAAACAACTGGAACGACTAATGACCCAGTCGCAGATTTCTTGACGAGAATCAGAAACGCGCAGATGGTACTAAAACAAACTGTCAAAATCCCTTTCAGCAAACTTAAACTAGAATTGGCTAATTTGCTTGTTAAAGAAGGATATATTCACTCAGTCGCTACTGTTGATGAAGAGAGTGTTGCTACAAGATCAATTGAAGTTAGTTTGAAATATGTTGATGGACAACCTGCGATTAAGGGACTTAAGAAGTTCTCTAAGCCTGGACTTCGTAAATATACCAAAGCTCAATACGCCCCAAGAGTTCTTAACGGACTTGGTGTCAGCGTCTTAACTACTAGTCAAGGTCTTAAGACAGACAGAACTGCTAGAAAAGAGAAAATTGGAGGCGAGATTCTTTGCCAAATTTGGTAGATTAACGACATTGCGATTAGAATCGCAACGAAGCAATCAAAAAAGAAACTTACGAGAGGATAAATTATGTCAAGGATCGGTAAAAAAGAAATTAATGTACCAGCAGGAGTCGATATAACTATCGAGTCCAAAAGTGGTGGACTATTTGTCAAGGTTAAAGGTCCCAAAGGCGAGCTTCATCGTCAATTTAGACCAGAGATTCTTATCAACCAAGAAGGCGCTGTGATAACAGTCGCTCGAAAGGATGAGTCAAGAATGTCAAGATCTTTACATGGTCTTTCACGTACTTTGCTTAACAACATGGTTGTTGGAGTATCAGAAGGATTCTCTAAGAATCTTGAGATCGTTGGTGTAGGTTACAGAGCAACATTGAAGGGCACTAGCCTTGATTTCCAAGTGGGTAAATCTCACCCGGTAATCATTGAGCCACCTTCAGGAATTGATTTTCAAGTAGTAGCTAACACCAAGCTAACTATTTCAGGACCAGATAAGGAATTGGTTGGACAAATTGCAGCAAATATCATTGCAATTAGACCACCAGAGCCATACAAGGGTAAAGGTATTAGAATAGCTGGACAAAAAATCAAACGCAAGGCAGGTAAGTCAGCGTCTAAAGGCTAAGGGAATAAATTATGACACAAGCAAGTAGAAGAGATAAAACAGTCAAAAGACATAGAAGAGCCAGAAAAAAAGTTTCTGGTAACACTGATCGACCTAGATTGGCTGTACATAGATCAAATAAGCACATATCAGCGCAAATTATTAATGATGATGATTCAAAAACAATAGTTGCTGTTGCCTCTTATTCTAAAGAATTCAAAGGACTAATCAAAGGTACTGATAAAGCAGGCGCTGAAGCTATTGGTAAAGCAATTGCAGAAAAAGCTAAGGCTGAAGGTCTAAGCAAAGTGGTATTTGATTGCGGTGGTAATCTTTATCATGGTAGAGTTCAAGCATTAGCGGATGCGGCAAGAAAAGCAGGATTGGAGTTTTAAATACTGATGTCAGAAGAAAATAAAGAAGTTAAGAAAGAAGAAGTGAAGCCAGCGGAAGCAAAGGTTGAAGCTAAACCAGTTGAGGCAACGAAAGCAGCTAAACCGGCAGAAGCAAAGGTAGAAGCTAAACCAGTTGAGGCACCGAAAGCAGCTGAAGTTAAGACTGAAGCAGCTAAACCGGCAGAAGCAAAGGTAGAAGCTAAACCAGTTGAGGCACCGAAAGCAGCTGAAGTTAAGACTGAAGCAGCTAAACCGGCAGAAG
>JABHOV010000028.1 GCA_018695135.1 Candidatus Melainabacteria bacterium
TAGTTGCCACGAAGATTAAAAAAGACGATACCCGGGGTCTCCATTTATGACAAAACGCATTTCAATAATAGGCTCAACTGGTTCAATAGGAACACAAGCGCTAGACATCATTAGAAACAGAAACTCAGGCAAAGACAGCCCGGATTTTGAAGTCGTAGCACTAAGTGCCGGCAGAAATCTCGAACGGTTAATAGACCAAATCAAGGAATTCAGACCACAATACATCAGCATCCTCAACAAAGAGGATCAAGACACCATCAAGGAATTATTTCCTGAAATAAATATCCTCAAAAACATAGAAGAAATTGCAGCAATTTCAAAAATAGATATTTTTCTAAGTGCAGTAGTTGGTATCACCGGGCTCAAAGCAAACCTAATTGCATTGCAGCACGCCAAAAGAGTAGCAGTTGCCAATAAAGAAACCCTCGTCTCAGCAAAACACCTAGTAAGAGAGTACTCACAAAAATACAAATCTGAATTAATTCCAGTTGATAGTGAACATGTCGCAATTCACCAATGCCTCTCAGACCACTCACAGTCAGAGATTCACGAGATCTTACTTACATCTTCAGGTGGACCCTTCAGAACTCTTGATAAAGAAGATCTCAAAAATGTCACCCTGCAACAAGCACTCAAACATCCCAAGTGGAGCATGGGTCCCAAAATAACTATCGACTCAAGCACCCTAATGAACAAAGGACTAGAAGTCATCGAAGTCAATTCACTCTTTGATATTGACTACGATCAAATTCAAGTAGTGATTCACCCGCAGTCAATAGTCCACAGTGCAGTGACATTTGTGGATGGCAACACCATCGCGCAAATGAGCATGCCTGACATGAAGGTACCAATTCAATATGCAATCGATTACCCAAAGCGCTATCCTATAGAACTTGAAGAGAGATTCAATATTTTCTCAATGGGCAGCCTTGATTTTGAATTCCCCGACACTAATAAATTTCCAGCACTTAATTTAGCTTATGCAGCCGGCAGACAAGGGCATAGTTTTCCGACTGCACTCAATTCAGTCAATGAAGCAGCGGTTGCTCTTTTCCTTGAAGAAAAGATTCAATACTTGGATATTGCAAAGATAATAGAGTCTGAATTGAACCAACACAAACTCATTAAAGATCCATGCGTAAATACCATACTGGAAATTGATAAAGAGATTAAGGAAAGACAATATTTCCAATACAAATAAGCAAAATCTCGATATAATTAGCAAGATACAATGGCTCGCAAGAAGAAATTTTCCTTCAATAAACTTATTATTTGGCTGATGCTACTGACCTTTTTGGCAACAGCGCTACTCCCGCTTTTTGCAAGAAGCGATAGTCTATCACTACATGAAAAACAAGAAATCCTCGAAGATCTAAACAAAAAAAAAAGCAACCTCGCAAGTAAACTCAAGGAAGCCCGCCTTAAAGAAGCCTATGCTTCTGACAAACTCAATAATATAAAACGCAAACTAAGAAATGCACAAAACGAGCTTGAGCTTAATCGCAAATACCTAGCAAGCAATAAAGAAGCTTGGCAAAAAACAAAAGATAGACTCGAAGAAATAGAAGGTCACAAACAAGACCTGGAAGATGAAGCCAAAAAACGGATACTTGCCGTATATAAACAAAACAGAGTCAAGATCATTGATGGTCTAGTCAACTCTCCAAGCGCAACGGACTACCTTGATCATATTTATTACCAAAGAAGAGTAATGGAATATGACAAACAAGTAATTGATGCACTAATGGATCAAACTGCCAATATCAAAAAATATAAATCAATACTCTCAGATGAATCAGCCAAAATAGAAAAAATCACTGGCAGGTTAAAAGGCATCGAGACCGATATCGCTCAACAAAAAAATGCCCAAGGCAAAATCCTCGTCAAACTCAAAGAAGAAAGACAAATATATGAAGAATCAGAAAGGCAACTTGAAAGAGAGTCAATCAAGCTCATATACAAGATTACAGAGCTTTCCGGCAGCAAGCTAGACAACCCAGATGCGACTGGTTCATTCACTTACCCAGTCAAAGCAAGAATCACTTCTCCATATGGACCACGTAGACACCCGATCTTTGGTATCAGAAGTATGCACAGCGGCATTGACCTTGCAGCGCCAAGAGGCACTAGCATCAAGGCCTCCGAAGGTGGTTTGGTTATTTATGCTGGTTGGTATGGCGGTTACGGCAGAGTGGTAATCGTAGATCACTCCAAGGGCTACACTACTCTCTATGCTCACTTAGACAAGATAGATGTCAAGGTCGGTGAAAGAATCAAACAAGGCAAAGTCGTTGGCAGAGAAGGTGCTACCGGTTATGCAACTGGACCACATTTGCATTTTGAAGTTAGATCCAAAGGCAAACCACAAAACCCAACCTTGTACTTACAAGACGCTTAAATAGATGAACAAGAAACTCGCGATAATTATCAAACTTGTTGTCTCCATACTTTTGGTTGTCATTCTTATTAAGGTAGCTGACCTTGACCTACAAAAAACATTTATCGCAATCAAAGAAACCGACATCAAGTGGTTCATCGCTTGCACTTTAATGCTTACAGCAACTACCTTCACAAACGCCTATCGTTGGTGGATTCTAGCTCGCCTACTTAATTACGAGCTGACTTTCTTCAAAGCAATCCGCATGTATTTTGAAGCAATGTTTGCAAATAATTTCCTGCCATCCAACTTTGGTGGTGACGCAATTAGAGCCTACGACTTAGGTAGAAATGACAAGACTTGGTTAAGAGCTGCAAGCACAATACTCACCGAGAGATTTTTTGGCTTTGTGATGATGTTTTGCATGATCCCAGTAGGTCTTGTCTTCATGCACTTTAGTCCCATCGGAGAGCAAGTACCTAATGAAGTCAAACTTGCTCTATTAGTGACTTTTGCAGGGCTGGTCATCGCACTTGCAAGCTATCAACTATGGTCCAAGATTCCATGGAACATAGTACAGAAATTCAACTACGCAGTTCACGAATACACCAGATGTACCAAAAGCCTCAAACAAGTAGCGTTCTGGACTTTCATGACTCATATGTTTTTATTAGCTGGCAATGTTTGTTCAGCCTACGCACTTGGAGTGAGCCTCGACCAGATCCCTGCTTGGTACTGGCTGATCATGACTCCAGCAGCCACACTTATTAGTTTCGTTGTTCCAGCAGTCAAGGGTGTTGGCGCCAAAGAAGCAAGCTATATTTATTTCCTTGGTTACCTGGGCATCACTAGTGACAAGGGTCTTGCAATTGGTTTTATTGCCTTTGTGGCAACCCTAATTGCTTCATTACCTGGGATCACTATTGCCTTTAAGAAAATGAAGATCAATAAAGTCATTGAAGAAGAGAAGCAGCATGAGGCTGAAGAGCTGAAAAAGGTTAAATAAGCAGCAAAAGTGGTATAATATTTCTATAATTCACCCAAAACCATGAATTATAGAAACGAATGAAATACGAAGAGTTCAGAAAAGTCGTTGAAAAATACCCTGTCTTTGGTGATTGGGTATTTGAGTTGACTAAAACCAATCCAAAATCACTAAGAAACAATATTACCGATTGGATCAAAAAAGGCTATGTCATTAGACTAAAACAAGGCTTGTACACCTTACGAGACAAAGATAGAAACTGCCGACTATCATCTTCTTACTTAGCTAATCAGATTTATAGCCCGTCATATATTAGCCTCGAGTATGCATTACAGTTTTACAATCTCATTCCTGAAAGAGTTAATGAAATCACATCAGTGACAACAAAAAAAACCGCCGAGTTTAGCAACAGCTTGGGTAGATTCACGTATGCTCATATCAAAACAGAGCTCTTCTCAGACTACTTAAGCTACAATGATTCAGGTGCTTTGCAATACTTAATCGCCTCACCAGAAAAAGCATTGCTTGATTTTATTTATTTCAAAGTTCGTAAAGTTAAAAATATAGAAGCGAATATTTTTGAATCATCTTATCGAATGCAAAACCTAGAAGATATCGATTGTACCAAGCTAATCAAGATTGCACAAAAGTATAAGATGCGCAAAGTGGTAGACCTCGCAAATACCCTGGTAGACTATATTCAAGAGGAGTGGAAATGATACTAGAACAGTTAAAAGAACTACTTAAACAATGCCCCAATGATGAGGCTCGTATTGCCATACTAAGAGAACACTTGCAATTAATTATCCTTGATATCATAAGCAAGAGAGGATACTTCAAGAACATCGCCTTTGTCGGAGGTACTGCCCTCAGAATCATTCACAGAATCAATCGTTATTCAGAAGACTTAGACTTTAGTCTTATCAATGATGATAACTATGACTTTGAGACAATGATTGCAGTAACCTGCAAAGAGCTACAACTTAGAAACATTAATGTAGATACCAAAGTAAAAAAACAAATAGGAGCTGTTAGGTCATGCTTCTTTAGATTCAAAGGCTTACTTTATGATTTAGGTCTATCACCACTCAAAGACCAAAAAATCTCAGTCAAATTTGATATCGATGAAAACCCACCACTTGGTTTTCAAACAGAAATAACTGTAATCACAAACAACTCAAGCTTCCTGGTTAGTCATTTTGACCTAGCCTCGCTTCTTGCTGGTAAGTTGCATGCAATACTCTCACGACAATACACTAAGGGCAGAGACTACTTTGACCTATTGTGGTTTATGACTTCTGGCGTAGAGGCTAATCTCCAGCTACTTTCAAACGCTCTAGAGCAATCTACAAAGCAAGCAGTATCCTTAAACTCAGATCAATTACGAGAAATGTTGATAGAAAGAGTCTCAAATGCAGACTTTAAGGCAATCAAGGGAGATCTATCCAACTTTATTATCAATAAAGACGAACTAGATCTTTATCAGAAAGAAATTTTTATCAAGTCAATCAAAAACAGCTTCAACTAAGCAGCTACAACAGTAACGTACTTACGGCCTTGGCGTTTTTGAAATTCAACCTTGCCTTCAGAGACAGCATATAAAGTATCATCACCACCGCGACGGACATTAACTCCAGGATGGAACTTGGTACCTCTTTGACGAATAAGAATATTGCCTGAGATTACTTTCTCACCAGCATATCTTTTGACTCCAAGTCTTTTTGACTCTGAATCTCTTCCGTTCTTCGTGCTACCTACACCTTTTTTTGATGCCATATTGTTCTTTTCCTTTATGCCTATAAGTCATTGCGATTAACGCAGCGACCTGGCAATCTCTATGCTGCTACCTTTGCGTCGATCTTTTCGATCTGAATTCTTGTATATTGTTGTCTGTGACCTTGCTTACGTCTGTAACCCTTCTTAGGTTTCATTTTGTAAACGATTATTTTTTTGGATTTAAAATTATTCAAAACCTTAGCCGTTACGCTAGCTCCCTCGATCAAAGGTTGCCCAACACTAGAATTAGCACCGTCAGAAACCAAGAGCACTTTGTCTAACTTGATAGCTGCACCAGTTTCTTGGCTTACAAGGTCAATATCAATGTATTTTCCTTCTTCAGCCCTATATTGTTTACCATTTATATCAACGATTGCGTACATAGCAAAGCAATTGTAGCATTCCAGGATCTGGCTAAGATATAAGTAAATATGTATAAATGGTTAAAATATTAGCCCGTATTAGCTGAATTAAATAATACCCAAAGAAAAAACTGTTGATTGTCGGTATAAACCTGCAGACATATTATCGGTGTCATCTGACTTGGCTTTTGGTATTTTGTGTTCCTGTTCTTCATAAAACTTACTTGCCTCTACCAAAAATTTAGCGATTGAATCAATGATTTCTTCTTTGCTTACAGTTTCATAAACAGGGTTATTCCCATCCTTTTGCTGCTCCAATGCTTCTGCACCAAAGATTTCAATAAGTAAACTTACAATTGTCTTATTGTCCTTTAATCTTTGCTTAGAGTATAAGCTTGGCTTAGATATTGCCTTGGTATATGTACCCTGTAAGAATTTATTTACTTCAGTATTTAAGGATTCTTGCAATTCTTTTTTATTAAAATCATATTTCTTAGATTCTTTATTGAAACTAATAATACCTTCTTTTTTCATAAAATCAACCAATTCATTTGCAGTATAAAGTTCACCATCATCCTTTGGTGGGAGTGAAAACATTGTTAATAACTTTAGTAAATTAAAGCCTGGATCATGCAGTTTCAAGTCCGCACCTTCTCCCTCTTCATCTTGTAAAATACTAACACCCTCAAGTAGAGTACTTATACTTTCTTCAGCAAGCTTATAAGAAGTCACCTTGGTAATAGCTTTACCATTACTGTCAAGTCTATTAAACCCACTAAGTGGTGTCGTATTAGCAATACTAGACAAATATTCTGCAAGCTTACTTAACTGTTTAGTGTAAGCCTTAGAATTTGGATCAAGAGCTAAAAGATCCTCTAATATTTCTGGTTTGCCAATAGCTGCAGCAAGTGCAAATTGTCTTAGTTTATCTAGTGTATCCTGTGAGTAACCTTGTGCTGCAATCTGATCTATTAACTTAGCTTTAAGCTCTGGATTAGTTTGTAATAAATCATGGAGTTTTTTTACAGCAATAGTCTGCTCTTTTTTAATTGGTGAATAGAGTCTGTAAGATTCAGTGATATCACTAATTCTAGAATCCTTATCAGATAGCTCTTGTTTAGCAAATACAGCCAGAAGTTGAGTTCTAATCTTAGTATCATTGACATCAACTCCATTCTCTTCTAAAGTTTTTGCTATTAGTTTAACTAAATCAATTCCATGTTCCTTTAATTGATCCAGTTTTGCATCAATGGTCTGAGGAACTATATCCTTAGCATTTTGTAAATCTTTAAGCTCAGTTATTGATAAATCCATAATTGATCTGGCTCCATTTCTCTTCGCCACATCCAAGCCTTCAATAGCAGCATCAACTGCAGCTATAATTTCTTTAGTTGCTTTTTGTTCTGCCGTAGCTGCTGGAGCAGTATATCCAGTTAATGCAAGAGCTTCATCTAAATCATATTTCTCAATAGAACTATTTTTATATTTTTCTACTAATAATTTTCTCAATAATCTTTTTTGTGGTTGAGTTAATTCAACATCATTAACAAGTTGAAACATTACTTCCCGCAAGAAAGACTTATCACCCTCATCAGCAACCCTATCATTTAAAACCGTTACAATATTTTCAGTCAATAAAGTTTTTAATTTGTCTTGAGCCACTACCTTAGCAGCAGCAGCAGCATCGGCATCAGCCTGATAAAAAGCCAGCTTTGTTTCTTTCGGCACCGTTGATGTAGTTGAATCTACAAAAGCATCAAATACTTCTGGTAAATCAGTTATTGTTACTGATTCATCTTTCTTAGTAGTCTTTGGTTCAACTACTTCACTAAAATTTGTTTTTGAAATCCCGAACGTCATAATATTATTCCTCTATTAATACAAAGTAAATTATTTACTAGTTTTTACTGTAAATTTGAAAAAGTTTTTGTATGCAACAGCTCGCTGCTTAGCGTCAGAAATACTACCAAGCTCAAAGAATGATTTTATTTCTCTATCAGTCATCTCGCTAAAACCATATTTCTCCAAGAGTGGATTAAGCCCAGACTTAATCGTATCGCTCGCTTTATCCTCTAATGATTCATTATTGGCAGCTTTATCAATAGCAATAGCAGCTTCAAGCCAATTATAAATATGTTTCATCATTAGCTGTTTCTTTTGATCTTTCAAATTGCTAGCAATAATTTTTAAATTTAAAGCAGACTTGAAGCTAGATACATTAGCTGGCAAGTTCAAGGAGCCCAAGTCCTCTCTAATCTCAGTTGGTAAAGCACCGTTTTTTATTAATTCTAATACTTTTAGATAATTTAACTGAGTCTTGTCACTCAAAAAAGCATTAACTGTGTCAATTGCAGTCCCATAAGCTTCCAGTGCCTCATTTTCTGTTTGAAACAATGAATTAAAAATATAGTTAACCTGTACATCATTACTATTAGCTTTATCCAATTTACTGGCAATTTCAAGTAGTGTAGTTAACTCCTCAGGTTTAGTAACTTTGAGCTTATCATTCAAAGTGAATTTACTTAAGAGTTTATTTACAACATCACTAAATTCATCTATCTTACTTAAAGCAAGTAAAGTATTCAAAACTTCTATTCTGCTGTCAGGCAAATTTGGATTTATACTATTTTCTGCAGTAAACTTAGTTATCAGATTAGAATCTGGATCTTCAAACTCCTTAAGAAACTCTTCTACATTATCAAACTGTGCTTGTTTGGACAATCTTACATTGATCTTGTCATCACTTAGGTTAATGTCTAGCGCTGTAAACTTCTGCCCCACTTGACCTGGAATAGTTTCTGCAATAACAATACTTGTTGAACCATCATTATTTTTTTTCTTGAAGAATATTGCTTTAGAAACATCTATATCTATCTCTTGACTACCTATGCCTCGCTCATCGTTAAATTTTGTAGTAAATTCCTTCAATAATGAAATTACTTGATTCTGTTCAGTTGCACTTAAGTCTAAGATTTCGTAGCCAGATAAAGCGGCAATTGAAGATTTATTTTTTAATAAAGCCATAAAATCCTTAAGTTCAGAGGGACTCAATGAATTATCGTGCCTTATAGCAGTATCCATAAAGTCAAGTACTTCCTTCATATCTTTGGGATCAAGATCCTTATCTAAAAATTTCTTCGCCAGTGCTTTTACTTGTTTATGGTAACTCGCTTTAATCTCAGACAAATCACCACCTTTAAGAATCTCACTATGGCTTGTGAAAATATCTGTTAAGTTTTTAATGGATCTACCCATCTCTGCTTCACTAGGATTAGCACCTAATTTGATATCCTTAGTTACTCTATCAAAATTAGCTAGATAAAAATCATCACCAATTGTTTCACCCATAATTGCTTGGTATTTGTTTGCACCCATCACATGTATTAGCCCAGACTTAAATTTAAACTTATCAGCAGCACTGAGATGCTTCAAATGATAATCAATAATTGACTTAACTCTTTTAATTAAAGCCGGTCCACGACCACCAGCGCTGGTGTCATTAATCTGTAACAACCAAGACAACATAGTGGCTTGCTCAGCTGGGTCTGTTACGGTAGTTAAATTTTTATCTATTTGTAAATGATCAAACGTAAGATCAACAAAGTCTCCAACTCCATCAGTCGGTCCTCTACCAAACCAAGTAGAATCAGTGAGCTCTTCTTTTAACTTAGAAAACTTTAAACTACCATCTTTATTTCTCCTGATTCTAATTCCATGACTAACATCATTTCCATCATCATCTTCAAAAATTATTGATATATCTTTGGTATCAAAGTGACTCGTTCCTTTTTTTCCTGCATTTTTAGTATTTACTGCCTTATACCAAATCTCATCATCCCATTGAAATTCTTCAAGTATCTTTGCATCTTTTCCAAATATAGGTTTAAAATCTCTACTGAATGCTCTAGCATTAGCATCTGAAACGTCTACATAGTGCATATTTGCATGATCTACCATAAAATCTGTTCTTCTCCTATATTTATAAAACGTACAGATAGGCTATGTTTTGATAGGTTTCTGTCAAATCCCAATAGGTAAATACTTTATATATTAAGAACAAGTTAAGAAGGGAGTCAAAATGACACAATTTCCAGTAAAAGCAGCCTTTAGTCTAATACATTCATCATTTCTAGGTACCACAGCCAATGTACTTGAAGATGGCATGGGCTTGATGAACACCTCAGAAATGGGTGGAGCAGGAAGTATTATAGATGGTCTCAAGGGTGGTGAACAATACACTAAAATTGGATACATAATTGAAATGGCAAGAGATATCGCTCTTAGTTTTGCACCTCCACCAATAAAAATATTGCTTTGCTTGCCACTAGCTACAATGGAATGGGCAGGTGGAGATACATCTAATGCTCTTTCTTTACTTTCAATGTCACTCTTTCCAATAATGGGTAACAAGTTTGTTAAAGCTTCTATAAAAAGAATAGCTAAAGCATTTACAGAGAATGGTTTAAAAGCAGGTTTAAATACAACTGGTAGATGTGCCAGAGTACATTTTCGTTTTGGTGCAAAACCACTACTTGATGGACTCAAAGGTAAAGCTTATAAAGCTAAACAAGCAGCCAAGCCTCACACTATGCCCTTAGCCAAAGCCACTAATAGACAGGCTTCTGTCAACCTAGCCGCTTAATCAGCAATTAAACTATAGCAAAAAACAAATATAGTAAACCAGAAAAGTTTTCCAAATGTCATTGCGAGCGTTAGCGAAGCAATCCAGTTGCCAGGCTTAACTTTTCCACTGGATTGCTTCGTCGTTTCACTCCTCGCAATGACGGCTTAATTTCCTGCTTTACTGCATAGCTTCAAATTTAATCAAAATTATTATTAAACAATATTACAACTAGATAAACTAGTCTGTAAATTATAATTAAAAGATTTTTGCAGCTCAAAAATTCCAGACTTACTGGCATGAGAACTAAAACCATCTTTATTTAAAGTTCTAGAATGATAGACTAAAGATCTAAGAAGCTTTTTAGCTTCATTAGTATATTTTCTTACTTGTCTAAATCTCTTAGCACTAAGGAATAAAAAATTAACGACAGTGTTAATTAACTTCAATGCTTGTATAATTTGCTTAAGATTAGTATCACTAAGTATCTTCAAAAAAGGATTATCCTTGATTTGATTCTCTGAAAGACCTTTTCTAATAGTCTCTAATTCAATAATTTCTTCTATTAATTCATTGTTTTGGCGAATATATACCGCTCTGAGCTTCTTCTCTGAGTTTCTTAGCTTTTTATTAGTCAGTATTTGTAATATCCACATCATAGATCTATAGATAAAAGGCGGCTAAATACGGGTTTTTGACAACAATATCTAGTTATTTATCCATATATTGGGGGGCTCCACCTATTCTTTTGCCCAAATCCTTCAAAGTATCATCAACTCTAGTGACTTTAGCAAGACTCGCTAGTGGATTAGACTTACCAGCAAAGAAGCCATTCAATTGGCTTAATAAAACACTCGCAATCCCACCTGTCATCACCGTCTTCAAATTCCCCAAATTATTAGATTTACCAGTAACCGATCTCCAAAGACCTAGTCCCATTACCCACTTAAGACCTGCATCCAAAAACTTAAACAAAGAACTTGGTTTACTCGTATCTTTTGAAAGGAAATTAGTAAGAAATTCATAAGTACTTTTTAAAGCAAAAAGTATAAAACCACCTGACAGGACAGAAAGTCCAACCTTCTTAACTTTAATCAAACCTTGATCTTCTAAATTCACGTCATTCAATTTATCAAAGGCTGATTTAGCAGCTCCTACTGAAGCCCCTAATACTTGTCCAGCACTTCTAAGAGGTTGATTTACTAAAGTATTCTTCGCAGCACCAGCTGCTCTTTGTATCTGACCAGATACCAGCTCTTCAGAATTAATTGGTTCCTTATGTAAACGACTAACAGAACCAGTTCTATCAGGGTTACTAAAGTCTTCAGACCCTCTGGATGACTGGTCAGTCAAACGCAATCTATCACTAGCTTGTGGCTCAACGCCAGCTGTTTCAAGTTCTTGTCTTAATGGTGGTGTTAATTTGCTCATGCCGCTGTACTCAAGTTACCAGCTGCCTGGTATCTACTTATCAACCAAGGGTCTGGTCTATCCAAATCAATTCCTAATTTATGTGCTATTTTTTCATCTAAAGATCTAATATTACGTAACCACCATGGGAAGAGTTTTGATTTATACATCATCACTCCATTATCACCAGTCTTAGTATTTATGGCGTAATTATCCAAACCAAATTGCCCTAGGCGTGCTGCCCA
>JABHOV010000070.1 GCA_018695135.1 Candidatus Melainabacteria bacterium
CTTCTGAGTCTGATAAACTACTTCCAGCAAAGACACTTAGATCTACAGTCGTTGTTCCACCTTCAATACTTAACACATCTCCTGTTAAAACTAGATCCTGTGAATCTGTGTTGTCTAAGTATGTTGCTGCTGCTGCACCATCTAATAAATCTGCATTACCAGCATTCGTAGCAAAATCAGCCATCGTTGCATTAGCTGCATTAGTAGCAAAAATAGCCATTGTTGCGTTATCAGAATTTAAAACATTACCATTGATGTTAGCTGGATTGATATTAGTAATTAAAGAACCATCTCCATTAAAGAAATTAGCCATTACAGTTCCATTAACAAATACATCACCTAAAATTGAAGCATTATTAGTAAATGTCAAAATCCCATCAATAAAGTTATTAGTTAAAGTAGAACCATTGATAGTTGCTAGATTAATATCACCATTTTCTATAACAACATTAGTGATATCACCACCGTTCACAGTTGCGCTTCCAAGATTAAGACCTTTAATTAATGATCCATCACCATTAAACATTCCAGTAATAGTTACATTGCCATTAACAAATAGATCACCATTAACCGTTGCTCCACTATTAGAACTAAGTGTTCCATCAGCACCGGCAGGTCCAGCAGGTCCTTGAGAACCAGTTGCGCCAGAAGCTCCTTGAGCTCCAGTAGCACCAAGTACAGATCTTACTCCGCCTTTTGTTAAATATAAATTGTTACCATCAAATTCAATAGCACCATTGGCTGGTGTACCATTAGTAAGTGAACCAGGTTCAATGATCATACTTGGAACATTAGGATTCATACTATTGCGCACATGTATAAATGCTTGTGGATCATTTACGCCAATCCCCAATCTACCCTTTTCATTAAATGCAAATTGGTTTTCAATAGCAGTAGAACCATCTGTAAAACCTAAGTTAAGTCCATTATTAGGATCGTAGCTAAACTCTGCATGGTTGCTTCCATCACTACCAATTCCAACGAAACCTGCATTCACAGTCTCACCAAAAGCAGAAACGTTAGTACCACCAGGTGTAGATCCACCAAGATTGACTCTCTTACCTCGAAAAACTTTAAAACCACTAATAGGCACTGGCACAGTCAACTTAAATCTACCATTATCTTCCTTCTTAAAACCAGTCGTAGCTTGTCTTTGTTTTTTGGCTTCAATTGTTACACGTTCAAAAATACCTTGAATCAAACAATCAAAATCATTAGGCTCGCAAGCAGCAATTTCAAATGCGCTTGAAGCAGCGGAAACCTGAGTTGCTAAATTAGTAGCGTTGAGTGTAGTGCCATAAATATTAACCAACTTGCCTTCAGTATCAAAAACATCAAACTCAAGAGTTTTACTAGAAGTTACAAATCTTCCAGCATCAACACTAAGTACTTTATATGTTCTTGAATCTTTATTTACAGTGGAATTACGGCTTGTAACAAAACTTCTATTACCATTAATAATCTCATAGACATTGATTCTAAAACTATCCATATTGTCCAAAGATGTATATAATTTTTTGGGTTGAATTCGAATTCTTATATTAGATGTTATGGCAAGATCCAAAGTCTCACTATTTTTATTGATCTGTAAATCAAGATCTGTAACAGACCCAGATAGAAGATCCATAGAGACATATCTACTAGCAGCTTGCGCTGGCATCAGACCAATTAGCAAAACTAATGCTAAACTACTAAGTAGTAATCTTCTGGCTAATATCTTAATTCCATTCCTCATATTTTTCCCCTTGATTATACCTCTTTAAGTCTATATATCCTTCAGTAATTTATAGTATTTATTATTTCAGATCAAAAATCTTATCTGTAGCCATTAGTTCTATGTCTTTCAGACTAGTCTATATGACCTAAGTAGATCCCCTATGAAGATATATACCCCAAATTCATGTTTTAATATTACTTTAATTATATTAAGGACAGGTTAAATCATGATATTCTTTGGTATTTCTGAGTTATTTCTTATTTATATTTTAAATTTTAAACAAAATCATTAAAAACCCGTGGAAATTCACTGAGTTTTTAATGATTGATCCTACTCTTACCTATTCAAAAGTTGTTTCGGACTATTTAGTAATAATTAAGCACTAAGTCTCGTCTTACAAAGTTGACGGTTCTGTATGCCAAGAACAAGTGTAAGCATCAGAACTTTCACCTGCTCTATCTCTTTGTATTCTTAAAGTTACAGGAGTTGTGATAGCAGGATCAGGGTCAAAGATATAAGTATGGGTACTTGAATGACTACCATCTCTGTGTTTTTGACTAATACAAGGATTCCAATCTAAATCATATGGTCCTTGACCTAAACTTCCTCCATCTCCAGGATCATTAATAAATGCCGGACTAGTAGTCAGAACACCATCATCCGTTCCATCACTAGCGCAAGAAGCATTGAAACCTGGTGGAGTTACTGGTGGAGTTACCACAATAATCTGACATTCCGCAATAGGAATTAAGTAATACCGTATATTGCTAAGAAATGTGGTCCTAAGAGCCTGAGTATTTTAACTCTCAGCTCATTTAAATTAGAAATGGTTTTAAGAATCTTGCCTTCAACCTCTTGGTAGATGACGTGCACGCAACCAAAGAGTTGAAAAACCCACTTTAATGTTGGGTTTTGAACATTCTTACCAAGTTGATTTGCAGATATTCCTCTTGCTCTTTCAATGCTGTTCTTAATTTTCTTTGAGCAATTGAATAGACAAGTAGGCAAATACACATCACACAAACAAGTGATTTAATTCGAGATTCATTCTTCAGATAGATTGCATCAGCCATACACAAAGGATCATTGAGAAAACGAAAACCCTGCTCAACTTTACTTTGGTTTTTGTAATATGCGAGCATATCTTTGTAATCAAGGGTTCTAGTCTCGTTTGAAAAATCTTCAAGCTCATTGCTTGCAATGATAAACTTCCCACGAAGTTTCTTTTCAATCAAAACTTTCTCTTTTGACAAGCAAACCTTTAGTTGAACCTTGAAAACTTCTCCTGGAGTACGTTTAATCTCTTTTTTGATGACCTCTGTCGTTTTGAGCTTATGATACTTTTTTGTTTTGAAAAGCTTGATTGCCTTCTGAGTATCAGCTTCACAAAGAAAACTTCTACGCTCTATTTTATTAATTTCTTTACGAAGCTCTCTTCTTTCCTTACGAATACTTTTGTACATCGTTTTGAGTTCTTTTTTTAAAGCCGCCTTAGAAAGAACCAATAACCATCTTTGCTTAACACCATCATAGAAACTACAAAGAGGATGAATCTTGTAATTATCATCATCATCTTGCATACTTTCAAGAGGAATTTGTTTAAATAATTCTTGAGCCTCAGTAAGAGAGCTTGGGACTCGAGTGATGAATTTAATAGGACTGTCATCTAGTTCTTGAATATTCTGCTTAGTGTACAAAGCGGCATCGGCAACATGGTAGATATCTTCATTACTTGCTTTCATTGAATCACCAAGTCGTTTAAGAACTTCTCTAAAATGAGTTTGATCAGATTTGTTTCCAGCAATTACATTTGCTAGTAATGGTACGCCGCCATCATTGCTGACCATCATAGAAATTAAAAATTGTTTTAAATCTGAACGCCCTTTTTTAGGACGACCAAAACGAATTAACTCTGTTGCTGTGTCATATTCTCCTTCAAGCTGCATCACAGAAGTGTCTAAGTGTTGAAAGCGAGTATCAACAGCAAATTTTTTACAGGCTTGGTAAGCAATTCGTGAAAAGATTTCTTCGATGCCAAATTCACTCATTTTATCCAAGCACCGTCCTAAAGAGTCGTCTGAGAAATCTTCTGCCTTAATACCATCACCAAAAATAGTCTCGACAGCAGTATCTTCGAAAAACATTGGTGTTAAATACAATGGTTTAGTTGTAAAACCTAAGCCATTTACGATCATTCCTTCAACAAGTTGACCAAAACTTAGTTTTTTTCGGTTACCTGCTGGCATTAGGGAGTCAATGATTTCTCTAATTTGCAACTCTCCGCAAGCAGCTGCAACTATCCCATGGTGATTCAGGTTCTTACTCTCTAAAGTCTTCACAACTAAACAAGACGTCTATTATTCAATTTAGTGGCCTGTTAGCCGTTAATTCTTTATTAAGAACAATTTGGCGTAAGATTCAATTTCTATCGCGGAATGTCAGTCCGATAGTATTAAAGCCCCAACCATTTAACCGTTTGAGAGCTCTTTTTGGCCACCAGTTCAAATCTGTTCCATTATTCTCATCTGCTAGCTTCCCGTATAAATTAGTATTTTTCAGAAAAAAATTAATATGATTTTTAGGTGGGGTTCATGCTGCCGCTACTATTCCTAAATGATCTAAGTGCTTGCTTTCGTAATCCATACAAGTATTTACTCAGACTTTCTTTAAAAAGGCCATACCCTTATAAATTAATTAGTCCTGGATTTAAATTGATCTGCGGAATGTCGGATACAAGCATAAAGCACTATTGGTATTGACCTTTATTTAAGGTTCATAGATTAACTTAATATCATTTTTATAATGTCAAATAAAGATATCCAGGGTGCAAGCCAATTCTATGTTAAACCTCCGGTAAAAGTTTCATTTATCACCATAAACAAAACTCATGCTTTGTACTGTTCATACCTTTTTGTGTCGACATCACTAGCAAAACTTCGTTTTGCAGTATGTCTAATGCATTATCATTAAAACTATGGGTCATCTCCTTAATAAATCCCAATATATAAAGATCAATACTGATACAAGGACTTTAAAGCAAGGTGCGATATACCTAGCAATCAAAGGAACCAGCTTTGATGGGCATCAATTTATTGATCAAGCATTATCACAAGGCGCCGAGATAGTATTTTCTGAGCAAGAACATAATGACACTAAAGTCAAAGTCGTTAAAAATACACTTGAGACTTACCATCAACTGGCAAATGAGTATCGTAACTTAATTAATCCAATTACGATTGCAATTACAGGAAGCTCCGGTAAGACAACACTAAAAGAATTGTTGGTCAAACTATTAGAACAGAAATACAAAGTACATGCAACTGAAGCCAACTTTAATAATGAGATTGGTGTTCCTAAAACAATTCTTTCAATGCCTGATGATACTCAGGTATTGATTCTTGAGATGGGCATGCGCGGGCTTGGTGAGATCCAGTTACTTTCTGAAACAGCAGAGCCCAATATAGCAGTCATAACAAACATTGGTACAGCACATATAGAAAGGCTTGGCAGTATAGACAATATCAAAAAAGCCAAACTTGAAATAGTGAAAGGGATTAGGGAATTGGGCGTAGGTAATTCGGGGAAGTTAATCGTTGATTCTAAATTATATCAATCTCTAGAGCAAAGCTTTAAAGGAATCGACTTAATTGAATTCTCCCCACGCCCTATTCCCTACGCACTATCCCCCGAAATTTTAATTTCGAATGGTCTACTTGCATCTATCAATGCTGCAATCAAAGTAGCTGAATCACTTGACTTAAGCACAAATCAAATCAGCGAAGGAATCAATAATTATCGACCTGGAGCCGGTCGAGGAGAATTTATTTATAAGGATGATAATTTATTTATAGATGAGACTTACAATTCAAACCCAGAAGCAGTACTCAATTCCGTAAATGCTCTTATAAAACAATTTCCAGATGATTATAAGATCGCGTTACTTGGAGATATCAATGAGTCTCAAGCAGACTTAATTAGCCAAGCATTTACGCAAATCAAAAAACTAGAGAATGATGGCTTTAAATTAATTGATGCAAGAGGGATGAATGCCAGTCAAGCACAAAGCAAGCTTCAAGAAGAACTTAAACTAGATCGCAAGAGTATTATTCTCGTCAAAGCTTCTAGAGCTGCCCAATTCGAAAACATTCTCTCACCCTAGACCCTTAGAGCCCTACAACCTTAGAGCCTACACAGTAACTGGAATATCAGCCATAATCAATAATTTCTGATTATATTGCCAAAATCTATTCTTTACAAAAAAACCCTTGCGAAGTAATTTACCACGCAAGAAACCAGGTGGTACAGCACGATTCGGTCTATCAAAATCCTCTAATTCATTACCAAAACAAACAGCAAGTTGATTTTTGAAACTACATAAATTAGAAGCAATCACCATTAACAAACCAGGTCTAACAATAAGCTTGGCAGCTTGATCTAAGAAACTATCAAAATCATCCAAATCTGCATTATCCAAATCAGCAATCACATAACTAAATGACTTTGGCTTGAAGTTTTGATCTTGTAAATTATCAACTCTCAAATAATGATTATTTTCGGCAAGCAGATCTTCCATTTGTTCTTGCTTTTTACTAAGATGTAGCACTGGCTTACCAGTACAAATTTCCCGAGTGATTTTTTTCAAAAGGAACTGGTGTAATTGATCTTCTTTAGTTAAATTCGCTTGCATAATTAATCTCTTGCCTCCATAGCTCTAGCATGTCCTTCAAGTCCTTCTGCCCTTGCTATCCGCGCAACATCTTCAATCAGATCTCTAAATTCTACCGTCGAATTATCAACCGTTGAAAAATCAATCAAACTTGTTTTGGTAACAAAGTCACAAGCTTGCAGTCCGGAAGAAAAACGAGTTGAACCCGCTGTTGGTAGACAGTGACTAGGTCCTGCAATATAATCCCCAAGACTCTCACAAGAATTGGCACCAATAAATATTGCACCCGCTGATTTAATTTCATCAACAAGTGCATTCGGATCTTTAGTGTGCAATTCCAAATGCTCTGGCGCATATTGATTAACAATATCAACCGCCTCTGCTAAATCTTCAGTCAAAATGAGTGCTGACCACTTTTCTAATGAACTTCTAATTGTTGCAATTTGCTCATCAGTTTTTGATTCAAAAGCAATAATTTGTTTTTCTAGTTCTTCTTTCGTTTCAAGCAAAAGCTTTTTTGAATCAGTCAAAAAGAGTGTAGACTCAAGTCCGGAACCATGTTCTAGCTGACTCAATAAATCAGCAGCAACCTGCTTGGCTGAAGCAGACTCATCGGCTATAATCGCTAGCTCACTTGGTCCATAAATACCATCAATGCCAACAGTACCAAAGACTTGTTTTTTAGCAAGGCTGACATAAATATTACCAGGACCAACGATTTTATCAACAGCTTCAATTGACTCTGTACCGTAAGCAGCAGCAGCAATTGCTTGAGCACCGCCAATGGCATAAACCTCATCAACACCACAAAGCTCAGCAGCTGCAAGAATACCAGCGTTGATAGGTGGTGGACTCAACATTATAATACGCCTAACTCCTGCAACCTTCGCTGGTATAGCAGTCATCAACACAGTTGACACTAATGGAGCTTGACCACCTGGAATATAAATTGCAACGGAATCAATCGCTTGGTATTTCACACCAAGTCTTTCCCCAAGATCACCTCTATAAGACCAACCATAATCAAGTTTGCTTTCTTTGACTTCTTCTTGGTGAAATCTTTCAATCCTATCGTATGCTCTTTTCAAGGACATTTGCAAGTCTTCTTCTAAGTTATTAAAATTGGGCAGATCATCAATATCAAGTTCGACTTCAAATCCATCCTCATATTCATAATTATCAAATTCTTTAGTGTAAGCCAAAACTGCTTTATCACCCTCACGCTTGACCCTTTGTACAATCTTAGACACACTAGCTTCTTTAGCAGCCAAATTAAGGTCTGATAAACGGAGGTTGATTCTTTCTATGTCTTCGAGCGTCATTCGTATCAATTATATCTCAACTTACTAGAGCTTAATGAAAAACAATTGTCTTATTATCAAAGACAATGATCTTGTCTTCGTTGTGAGCTTTGATAGCACGAGAAAATACAAGCTCTTCGATATCACGACCTTTGGAGACATAATCGTTAGCACTATCTTTGTAATTAACAGTAGTAACATCTTGTGCAATAATTGGACCCATATCAAGATCAGCCGTCGCATAGTGAGCCGTTGCACCTATGATCTTGACCCCTTTTTCATAAGCCTGATGATAAGGATTAGCTCCCTTGAAACTAGGCAAGAAGCTATGATGCACATTAATAATATTGCAAGAATATTGATTGATAAAATCCTCACTAAGAATTTGCATATAACGAGCCATGACAATAAAATCAATATCAAGAGGTTGGAGAATTTCTAGTATCTTAGCTTCCTGAGCGACTTTGTCTTTATCAATAATTGGACAATGGTGAAATTCAATTCCATAGAGTGAAGCAATTTCTTCAGCCTCTGGATGGTTACTGATTATCACAGGAATATCAACATCAATAACACCATATTTATGCTTCAGTAAAATATCATTGAGACAATGAGGATGTTTTGAAACAAGCATCGCCATATTCTTTTTTTTCAGACTGAATTTGAAATCCATATCAAAACGATCAGCAAGTGGTTTGAATTTGTCCTCAAGACTTGAGTAATCAATTTTGAAATTACTAGAATCAACTTCAAGTCTCATAAAGAACTTGTCATCCATCGAGTGCTGCTGTGAATCAATTATATTGCCGTCATTCTCCAAAATGAATTTGGTTAATTCGTAAACAATACCTTTTTGATCGGGACATGATATTAGTAGCTTTAAAGCCGTCATGTTAATTATTTACCCCATCCTACGTGAAATAAACTTGTTTAAGTTTTCTGCTTGCATATAAGGATTAGTCTGCTTTTGATTTTCCAAGCTGTCACAACAAAGATGATGATAATTATGCCCTGGATAGATAATTGTAGAGTCTGGCATTTTCATTAACTTGTTGGCGATAGTATCAAACATCACTTCAGCATCCCCGCCAGGCATATCACAACGACCGCAACCATCAAGAAATAAAGTGTCACCAGAAACCAAATTACCATGCACATGAAAACACTGAGAGCCAGGTGTATGACCAGGCGTATACACAAAATCTATCTTAATATCACCAAGCTCAAGCTGATGATTTTCCTTGACTTCTTTTATATTCTCACCAACTGGTTTATAAAAACTCGCTTCATGTTCAGAAACATAAACAGGAACGTCATGAGTTTTCAAAAGAGCTTCAATACCATTGGTATGGTCGGCATGTCCGTGAGTAATCAAAGCAGCTTTGAGCTTCAAGCCTTGTTTCTTTAATTCATTTTCAATAGCATCAACATCCCAAGCCGGATCAATCACCACTGCTTCTTTGGTTTCCGAATTCGCTACTATATATATGTAGTTGTCCATGGGACCTAACTCAAGTTGTTTGATTATTAAGGGGAGTGTTTCTGGCATATTCTTATTATACGTCATTGTTAAGGACTGCTGAAGGCGACGTCTTGATGACGCTATAATCACAAACAATGGACTTGAAAAATAAAACTCGCACCATTACCAAAAAACTCAAAGACCACTACGGTCCTGTTAAATGCTTCTTGCGTCACCGCAATCTTTTTGAATTAATTGGAGCAGTTTGCCTTTCCGCTCAATGTACTGATGACAGAGTTAATATGACAACGCCAGCACTTTTTAAGAAATTCCCAACCGCAGCCAAAATGGCAGCAGCAAAACAAGATGACGTAGAAAAACTCGTTAAATCATGTGGCTTTTATAAAAACAAAGCACGCAATCTCATTCTCATGTCTCAAAGACTTATGTCACATCACGGCGGGCAAGTGCCTGATAGTATGGAAGAATTAATTCAATTAGCTGGAGTTGGCCGTAAGACAGCAAACGTGGTGCTTGGCACCTGGTTTAAGAAACCAGCAGGTGTTGTAGTTGATACTCACGTCAAACGAATTACAAGTCTAATTGGTTTAACCGAAAACACAGAACCAGAAAAAATTGAACAAGATCTAAATAAAATCGTTCCTAAGAAATACTGGGCTGATTTCTCGCTTTGGTTGATATCTCATGGACGAGAAACATGTATTGCAAGGCGAGCTCAATGTGATAAATGCATGTTAAACAAGCAATGCGATTATTATCTATCAAGGCTATCGATAAATTAAAAATGGAGGTCCCGGGTATCTCCATTTCTTTGATAAATCTATACAAAACAAGGAATACGATCATTTATTATTAAAAAAGACGATACCCGGGACCTCCATTTTTTATTTGCAGTTATAATAACCAGATGGCATTGGCTTATTTAGGAATCTCGCTTTCTAACCAAATCAAAAACCCACTTCGAGACCAACTCGGTGAATATAGCAATCAAGAGCTTCTTCAGTCTAAGCTCTCTCATGACGAATACTCGTTATTACTAGATGGACTCAAAATTTTTGATTTTGTTCAAGAATTAGCACTTATTACGACTTGCAATCGTTTTGAATTACTTGTCTTTATCGAAGATGGTCAAGATAGTCATGACAATATCAACAAATTGCGAGAAGCAATTAGCTCTGTCAATAAATCTGAAACCCATCTTGATTACCTGAAAGACGATGACGCCAAGCTTCAATTCCTGCGAACTTACGCAGGACTCAACAGTGGGCTTATTGGTGAGGATGAGATTTGCATGCAAATCGAAATAGCTTTCAAGCAATGCTTTCATATGGAATACCTTGGCAAACAAGGAATACAATTATTACACGACGCTCAATCACTCAGGTCAACCATTAATGAATATATTTACCAAGAAAGAGTATCTTATTGCACAGTAGCAATTGAATCAGCACTTAAGCACTTTGGCACAAACCATTTCAGCAACATCATCATAGCTGGCTCTGGAAGTACGGCACATCAATCCTCTCTCTCTCTTGTCAAACTAAAACAAGACCCTAACAATTTTACACTGGCTCATAGAATCAGTTCTTCTTCTTCACAAATATCAAATATCAAAGCATCAACAGTACTAGAGGGCATGAGCTACCTGCGCTGCAAACATGGCTATCATTCACAAAAGATGAAAGACCTAGTACAAGACGCAGACCTAGTTATTTTAGGTATCGACTCAAGATTACCGAGTATTCATTTCACAAAACACAACAAAACACCAGTAATTGACTTTAGCTCCAAACCTAGTCTTAGTTTTGATGATGATGCTAGCCAAATCAACTATCTATCAAGCCCTCAGTTAGATCAATACGTACGCTATTATTCAGAACGTCGCATGAATCAAATTGGTTTCATGGCAAAAATAGAACTAGCAGAAGCTTTAATTGCCAAAAGCCTTCAAACTACAAATCACCGAAACAAGGTAACTATGACTTCATCGCACCAGGGTGCTTACTAGACTTAAGGCACTGTATTTCTTTTTCCAGAGTTAATTTAGCTTGTGCTTTATTACCCCATTCATCACTATCATCATTCAATAAAGTCAGTTCTTCTTTAATTTGATCCATTTGTTTTTTTAATCTAGTAAGCTTGAGTCTTTGCAGCAATTCAGCAAAACGTTCATCTCTATCATCAGTCAACTTACCTTGTTCTAACTTAACACCAAGATCAGCAAGGTCAGCAGCCAAATCTCGTTCATGCACTAGGTTTGCAGACAACATTGCAAACTTGGCTTCAGCGTCATCAAGATATGGGTTTTCAAAACTAATATCCGTCAATGCAGAAAGTATTTTTTGGTGTCTCTCAGAAATCAAACTCGCATCTTGATTCAAAAATTCTTCAAGTACAGTCTTGTCTCGAATAGCAAGGCATAAGAATTCTTGTTCAATAGCAAAGATAGGATCTTGAGCATGAATCATATGACCATTGACTAATGCTTTTGTCTTAGCTTGTGGTTTTTCATCTTGCTTCTTCTTATAAGGATCTTCTTTAATTTCTTGGCTCAATTCACGAATCAAATCAGCTTCATCAATCCTAAACTTGGCTGCAATGATTCTTATATACTCAGTTAATTCAATTTGATTTTGAATATAAGCCAAATACTTAGCAAGGTATTTAATTGCCTTAGCTTTGTTTTGCGGCGAGCTCATATCAGTCTCTGAATAGATCTTATTGATTTTATAATCAGTCAAAAACGGCGCATCTTTAATCAAGGTCAAGAATGCTTCACTGCCATGATTCTGTACATAATCATCGGCATCCTTGCCATCTGGTACTTTGAGAATTCTCAATTCATAATCATACTTACCAAGAATCTTGGCAATAATTTCAGCTGCTCTATCACCTGCTTTCTCGCCAGCCTCATCACTATCAAAAGCTAAATAGATTCTTTTAGACTCACTAAATTTGCTTAGGGTTTTGACTTGTCTTTCAGTAAGCGCAGTTCCTTGATTAGCAAGCACGTTTTTGATACCAGCTTGATAGAGCGATATTAAATCAAAATAGCCTTCAACAATAATCGCAGCATCTTCCTTACGAATAAATTCTTTACTGTGATGAATACCATAAAGATTATTTCCCTTGTGATAAATCTTAGTCTCCGGTGAGTTCATATACTTAGGACCATTATCACCATCCAGACCTGGAATCAACCTTGCACCAAAAGCAATCACTCTGCCTCTTTCATCTTGGATAGGAATCATCAAACGCCCACGAAATCGATCAAAGTAGCGGTTAGCTCGCTCACTTTTGAGTGCTAGACCAGCTTCTGCAATTTGCTGCTCGCTTACATTTAATTTCGCTTGAAGCAGTTTCAACAATTTGCCCCAGTCATTAGGGTCAGCAACTGCAAAACCAAGCTTGAATTGGTTAATCGTAACTGTCGTCAATTTGCGTTCTTCAATATATTTCCTTGCTGAAGATGCATCTTGCGAGCCCATCAATTGATCATGATAGTAAGTCGCTGCAATCTCATGCATTTGAATTTCCAGATTAAATTTCTCAACATCTTCCTTGCTCTCTTGAGAATAATTAAGCTCTACACCATATTTTTGAGCAAGCTCTTTAAGACTCTCTTTAAAATCTTTTTGGTAATAGTCCTGCCAAAACTTGAACAAATCACCACCAGCCCCGCAAGCAAAACACTTGAAGATGCCCTTGGTTGAACTGATATACATACTTGGCTTAGTATCATTATGAAATGGACAAACCGCAACATAGCTAGAGCCAGATTTCTTCACAGGAATCACTTCAGATATCAATTCAACGATATCTGCCTTTGCTTTGATTTCTTCTACTGGGTCTGCCATAGCTAAGTGATCAGTATAGCTCAGAAGGGCTTGGTCATAAATAATCAGCTAGGAGGCCTGTCGGAGAATTCAAGAACAAGGCATGCGAGCACCAAAAACTATTTAAAAAAGGTAACTTTGGGTGTTTACCCGAAGTTTATTCTAATAAATGTTCAGGGAGGATGGAAAACCCATGTCTATGGTAGAAGAACTGAAGCCCCGTAAGCGAGCATAAGACAGTTATGGACACGCTGAAAAACGAAGTTTTTCTAGTCGGGTCCA
>JABHOV010000049.1 GCA_018695135.1 Candidatus Melainabacteria bacterium
ATAGCCATTGCTCTATCTTTTGTTAAAATTGTGCTTCGAAGCTCTTCTGTAGCAGCTTTGAGTTCTTCTTTTGTTTGAGCTGTTGCATAAGTGCCTTTGATTTTGTATGGTACAAATTGAAGATCTCCTTTACTGTAGCCAATGGCCCATAAGTATTCTTTATGTAAGGCTGAGACTTGATCTTGAGTGAGCGAACTAATCCAGGTTTGTCCAACGAATTTATACAAATGATGACTAGGTGATGATTTATTAATTGTAGTGATCTCTTTAAAGAGTTGCGGGTCTAGAAGCCTTGGTTTCTGTTTTGCTGCAATTTGACTACGAGGACCAGTTAAAACGTAATCAACTTGTAGTTCTTGAAGCAAGAGTGGATTTAAGGTTTGCATTGCAGTCCATCTAGTTTGAATATCAGATTTGTACATTTGACCTCCCTCAACTCCATAGAAACCAGCAAGTTCAGATCCATGATGTCCAAGGTGTAAGAATTCAGTATCTAGTAATATGTCACCAGTTTGATGGATCTTTTCAAGCTCAGTAATCATGGCATTGTTTGGCAGCCAATATCCTCCTGGATTGCCTTTGGTGAATTTTTTAGTGGGGATAATTGATAGTATGCCTGGCGTTGAACAAATTGTTAACAAAGTGAGACAACACAGAATAATGACTTTGTTTGTTTTATTTTTTTGATATTGCTCTTGAGCGATTAGGGCTAGATTGATCACAATATATAGTAAAGAATAGATAGCAAGGTAAGACAGGAATCTTAGTGTTTCAAATGGTTTTGGCACAAAAGCAACTATGAAAGGTATTGGTGCTGAAAACCAGGCTAGTAATAAAAGAAAAGAAGAAGAGTTTATTTGCTTCTTGAAGACTTGATAGCAAAATATTAGAATTGCAACAATGGTTGCAAAACCAAACTTGCGTAATGTGATGTCTGAGAAAAGAGGTGCTAGTGGACGCAGTGTCCCGTGAGTCAAGTCTGGTATCGAGGCTAAAGTTTTGAGGTAGGCTTGGTCAAAGTATAGTGGTAATGTGCCTAGTCCTTGCATTGCCCAGTTGGTGGAGGGTGCTATGATCATCGGCTCTATGCCTTGAAAGCCATCACTGAGCGGATTACCAAAAGACAAGATCTTGCCAATATAAAAAACTAATAATAGCAGAGTAGAGTTGATAGCAAAAGCCTTGATGTTCTTCCAGCCTTGTTCTTTTAATTGCATAAGACCAATTATGAAGAGAGCAAAAGCAATTGCAATAAAAATCATTGTCCACAAAGAACTTTTGAGTGCAAAAAGCATAAAAGCCAGTATGAAGATACTTAGATTTGTAAAATAATTGGCTCCTGTTAGTATTGAGCTTGAATTTTTAATTCTGCTGATTTGATGGATTATCAAACAAAGTGAACTATAAGTAAGAGCGTTAGAGATTGCTCCTCGCGACTGTGTTAGCCCGCCTAGTCCATAATAATCTAATACGCCTTTCCATGACTGAAGAAAATCTAAACTGCCGAATTGACTTAGATGTGTGGTGAAAAACTCAATTGAATTAACTGAGACACATAAATAAATCAACGTCGTTATAAAAGCGAGTTTGGGAGATTTCAAGAAAAATCTCAATAGTACAAAGCTAACTGTAATTCCAAAGACAGCAGTGAAACCTACGTGCACAGGGAAAATATCAAGAGTATTGAGTCCTGTAATGATTTTAAGATTGGCAATGAATAGATCTAAGCCGTAGTGATAGAAAGATATTGATAGATCTGGATTTGATGGCCAGATTGGAGGATAAACGTTATTGTTTGCAATGCTGCCAACTAGAGCCAAGTGAAAACGGGCAGAATCACCAAACATTTGATAATGTTGCTTGATTACAATCCCTGTTAATAATCCAAGTGCAATGGCAAAGCTATCAAACCAGTCAGGTTTTGCAAATAATTTAGCAATTGTGATTTTTTGTTTTATGCCCAAAAGCAAAGTCATTATTAGCATCAAACCGAGGCTCAAAAATACGCTTGTTCTGAAACTATGACTTATATATGAAAGTAAATGTGAGAGCAATAGATGGCTGCTAATACCGGTGATGGTATTAAAAACAAAGTCTTGTAAAAAATAACTCTGTCCGTCTTCTTTGCTTAAGCCACAATTTTGTAAGACAATCCTTCCGAAGCTGTATGCCAGGACTGTGAATGCCGCTAATTTCAATAAAACAATTGCCATAATCCTTATAATAGCTCAGCTTGAGTATGAACCACCCCACACTAGATAAAACGCACAGCTATCTGCTATCATATTAACCACGACCACAAAAGCCCATGTTTGGATTTCTTATATTAATTATAACTGCTGCAATCTCTGTGAGTTTTCTTACATTTAATAGCTTTGCAAGTTTGCAAACTTTTCATAATCAGACTCAAGTAGTTGGAGATTTAGACACCGTCACTTTGGCTACTACTAATAGAGTAAATAAAATCACTAATGCATTTTTGTCAGACTTGCGCGATTCTTTAATTGCAAGTATTCAAGCTTGGGATGATCAGCCGCTTAGTCTTGAACTCAAAAATGCAAGACTTGCTTTGGTGCAAGAATATTTTACTGGTTTGACTGATGGTTCGCAAATTAATTCCAGTATTGAATTTGGTTTAAACCCGAATCAAACTGAGCAAGTGGCTTTTCAAAGCTATGAAACTAGCTTGATTCATTCAGATTATCTTCCAAGCAAACTTGATACTAGTTCACAAGCTTATGCTTCTAGTTTAATTAAATCCAGTGAAGAAACTTCTCAAGCAAGTACAGACGCTAGTGAATTTATCACCGGAGAAACTCTTGCGATTAATCCTGATTTATTGACTCAATTGCTTGATGCTGATTCAGTCCAGTTTGTTACTGAACATCTTGTTTCATTTGGCTTAAGTCTTGCAGAGACCGGCTTAGCTTTACCCAAACTTGCTAATGGGATTAGTATTCAGTTAGTGACGATGGTTGAGGAATAATCTACTTCAATAGACTTGTTTTGAAAGTCGGAATCATATCCAAAGGCAACACGCGCATTCCGCGCGGTTGCTACCTTTTTTTGATAGACCTGTACATCGAAACTTCGTTTCGAAACAGTCCTATATCTCAAAAATCGCATCCCCGCTCGCTCTAGTATAGTAATGCTCACCATTGCGCCCGATTAGATCTATTGCTTGAGGATCGATTCTTTGACTACCTGGTTTAAAGACACTCTCGTCAACATGAAACTTGAGTACTTCACAAATCGCTAAATTGCCAGCGCCTGGCTGATCACCGAGTTGTTTCATCTCCAGTAATTTGCATTCCATTTGAAACGGTGATTCTTTGACGCGCGGTGCTTTGACAATATCAGAAGGGATTTGTGTGAGTCCGGAAATATCAAACTCATTAATATCAGCATCAAGATCTTGGGCGCAGAGTTTCATTTGCTCGCGCATCTCATAGCTAACCATTTGCACCACGCATTCCTTCGTTTCTACCAAGTTAGTATAAGTATCCTTAAATGGTTTCTCTGGATTAGAACTGCGGGCTGGCGAGAAAATCACGACTGGTGGATTTGAGCTAAAGGCATTAAAGAATGAAAAGGGTGCGAGGTTGGGTATTTCATCTCTTGAGATAGTGGAGACAAAAGCAATCGGTCTTGGTCCAATACCACCTATAAGGTAGAAGTATTTTTCTTTGGGGCTGAGGTCTGAGGCTAGTACTGAGTGAGTCATTATCTAAGGATTACTCTAGCAAATACGATCAATTTAGCCGCCGAAGACGTGCTATTATGTTGGACGCCGGTGGTTATTTTATGCACATAAAAACACTAATCCCTATAAACCAAGTTGAATCTACTGCTCTTCCAAGAGCTCTTGCAAATGGATTAAAGACTTGTCCTACAAGACTTAAATCTCTTGGGGCAGATTCACGACTTGATATTTTAACAAACTCACTTGCTCTTGATCAAAATTGGACACGTCCTGCTGCAAGCCGATTGAAATCAATGGAAATAGAGCTCAAGAGTATTTTTTTAGAAGCAGGCTTTGTTGATTTTGTAAGCAAAGGAGCTACTCTCAATGCTTCTTGGGCAGACGCATCACAAGCAAAATTGAGAGAGGCAATTATAGATCTTGTTTTCACCAAACTTGGTTTAAATTGTGAGAATGTTTTTGTACTTAATGCGTCTCAACGACAACAAGGCTTTGCAAATCTATTACCCGTCTTGCAACAGACCCTTATTGATCAAGAAATTGAAAGAATGCTGGTGATGAAGCTCGGTGTTAAGGAAGAAGATGTTAATGCTAGCTTGAGTCTGAATCCGCAGAAGGGCTTAGATGATGGTAAGGCTCTTGATTTAACAGAGGAACAGAAGCGACAGTTTCTAACTGAGGTTGCAGTCAATTTTGATATTGACGATGCTCAATTGATTCGTGATTTTGCACTGGGTGATTTCGAGAATCTTTCATGTTTGGTGGAGGCTGTTCTGTCCCAAACTCATACTAAACACGGTATACCTTCAATTTTAGATACCTAAAGTCGCTTACGATTGTTGGCAATTAGTTTATAGATCTTCTCAGAGACCCAAGCAAAACCAGGAAGATATTTATAGCACCAAAGAAAAAAGCCGAACTTGGTTTCAATAGCTCTAAACACTGCTTGGGCTGCAGAGTAGACTTGATAGTCGTCATTAGACTTCCTGCGAAAGTCCCCTCTCTCTTTACTAGCGTTGTCAAAAACAATAAATTGAATCGCCTTTATAGAATTTTGAGAACTAATTCCATAGTCTCCGTCTTTAAGCTTAGCCCTTGGGAGATAATCAACACTTTCTCCAATGATTGATTTTAATTTATCAACACTGTTTTGGCAGAAGCCACAATCTGCATCGTAGATTAGTATGTTTTTTTGCATATTGAGTCTTTTCCGTCATTGCGAGACTTTCGTAAGAAAGTCGTGGCAATCTAATGCAACGACAAAATATGTCAACTGGATTGCCGCGCCCTACGGGCTCGCAATGACGTATAGCTATTATGACATGTGATACGATTTCATTGTGCAAGACTTCATCCGGCTCTTTAATGATAAGCAATACTTTGATGCCCATGAGCATCTGGAGCAAATCTGGATAGGACTTGAAGAACCAGAGAAAAGCTGGACTCAAGGCTTGATTCAGATAGCTGCTTTGATGCATTTGTTAGAGCAAGGTCGGTTTATTGGAGCCACAAAAGTATGGGCTAGAGCCAAAGCCAATCTCACAGGGGCTCCAGAGATCTATAAAGACATCAATATCATTAATCTAAAGAAAACTATTGCTAATATTTGCGAGAATCTAGACGAAAACAGCTATACAGATGTTAAAATTGGGCTCAACCCCAAATGAGCATTGTGAAAGAAGAACTGAAATTAAACCACCTCAGACAACTGGAAGCAGAGTCTATTCATATTATTCGTGAAGTTGCTGCCGAATTCAAGAATCCTGTCATGCTCTATTCGGTGGGTAAGGATTCAAGCGTGATGCTACACCTGGCGCGCAAGGCATTTTATCCTGCGGTACTGCCTTTCCCATTGATGCATGTGGATACCGGTTACAAGTTTCCTGAGATGTACACCTTTAGAGATGAATTGATTAAAAGCATCGGCGCCAAGCTAATCATTCACAAAAATGAAGAGGCGATGGCAAATGACATGAACCCCTTTAAGTATGGCACCGACAAGTGTTGTGCCGCACTTAAGACCGGTGGCTTGCTTGCTGGTTTAGAGAAGCATGGTTTTGATGCTGCCTTTGGCGGAGCGCGCCGAGAGGAAGAAAAATCTCGTGCCAAAGAAAGAGTTTATTCTATTCGTGACGAGTTCGGTCAGTGGGATCCAAAAAATCAACGACCTGAGCTTTGGAATCTTTACAATTCTGAAATCAATGAAGGTGAGTCTATTAGAGTCTTCCCGCTGTCTAACTGGACGGAAGTGGATATTTGGGAATATATCAAAGCTGAAGAGATTCCGATTGTGCCAATTTATTACGCACAAAAACGTGAAGTGGTAATGCGCAACGGAGTGATGATTCCAATTGATAGATCAAGTCCTTATACTAGTCCGAAGGAAGGCGAAGAAGTTTTGATTAAGAACACTCGTTTTCGTTCACTTGGTTGTATGCCTTGTACAGGCGCAGTTGAATCAGACGTAACTGATATTGATGGCATTATTGAAGAGTCCAAATTGGCTCGCAAGTCAGAGCGCGAGAACCGGGTCATAGACCTTGGTTCGGATTCCAGCATGGAAGACAAGAAAAAAGAGGGGTATTTCTAATGTTTGAAATTAGAATCATTCAAGATGATATTTCACTTGCCGATATCCAAACCTTGGCTTTAGGCGCCTACGAAGATATGGTGAAAGGGGTTGTGGATATAAACAAGGCTGTCATTGCATTGGGTCCTGAGTTACACGTAGATGCTGAGCAGGTTTTACTATCGCAAGGATCTAAGCAAGCTGATTTATGGGGCTTTAATATTTATCCTGATGAAGACAAATCAGATTGGATTGAATATGATTCCATGATCAATATTAGACCTAATCAGGGCAACCGTTCTAGGTACGTGGAAGATGAAAGCATTAGAAAAAGAATTCTTGAAATAATGGAGAGCAAAATTAAATGAGCAGTTGGGGTACAATGACTTTGCTTGAGCAGCTTGGCAATATTGGTAGTGAAGTAGAAAGATATGCTAGTTGGAAAAGCAAGGCTAAGCTAGAACGTGCTAACAATGCCTTTTATAGAGCCGTCGATTTATTTAACGCGAGTTTGAATGATGAGCGCTGGCCCTTATATCGCAAAAAAGAAATCGGTAGATTAAAAGAGAGCTTTTGCGATACAGTTTATGGCGCCAAACTCTATGGTGCTCCGATAGAATATTTTCAGAAGTATTTTTTACAGTGTGCCATTGCTGCTAAAAATACTAAGGTGAATGGATGATGATTACAAACGAAAAAAATGATTTTGATATATTACGTTTTACTACTGTAGGAAGTGTTGATGATGGAAAATCAACTCTCATTGGTAGATTACTTTATGACTCCAAAGGGATCTTTGAAGATCAATTAGCTGCTGTACAAAAGACCAGCGGTAAAAAAGGCTTCGAGAGTGATGAAGGAATTGATTTTGCTTTGTTGACTGACGGACTAGCTGCTGAGCGTGAGCAAGGCATCACCATTGATGTTGCTTATAGATATTTCAACACACCGAAGCGCAAATTTATTATCGCTGATACCCCAGGACATGAACAATACACTCGTAACATGGTGACAGGCGCATCTACAGCGCACCTTACTATCATTTTGATTGATGCACGTAAAGGGATTCTTGATCAGAGTCGCCGCCATGCATTGATTTCGAGTTTGCTTGGGATTCCTAATTTTTTGATTGCTGTTAACAAAATGGATTTGGTTGATTACTCCCAAGAGGTTTTTGAAAAGATAGAAGCTGATTTTAAAGAATTAATATCCAAGCTTGATTTGGCGAATGCCAATATTGAGTTTGTGCCAATCTCAGCCCTGAAGGGAGATAACGTAGTTAACGCGGGTTCTAAAATGCCTTGGTACAAGGGTTCTACTATCTTGGAAGTGCTTGAAGGAGTTGATGTTCAATCTACTCTTGTTGATAAGAAATTCAGATTGCCGGTTCAATATGTAATTAGAACAGACAACGCTGAATACCCTGACTATAGAGGCTTTGCTGGGCAAATATCTACAGGTACTGTTGCTGTTGGTGATGAGTTGATTTCTTTACCTTCTGGAATGAAGTCCAAACTCAAGTCTGTGACTGCATTGGGAGCGGATACTGATAGAGCCGTTGCTAAACAATCTGTGACCCTCGTGCTTGAAGATGAGATTGATACTAGTCGCGGGGATATGATTGTCAAGATTGGTGAGGAGCCAGAATTGCGTAAGGAGTTTAACGCTAATATTTGCTGGATGTCAGAAACTAAATTTGAACCACGCAAAAAATACTTACTGAAACATACAAGTAATAAAATCAAAGCAATGGGGACTGAGATTAACTACAAGCTAGATATCAATAACTATGACAAACTAGCTGCCACTGAACTAGGTTTGAATGATATTGCTAATATTCATTTTAAGTTATTGAAACCAATTGCTGCTGATAGTTATAAAGAGAACCGGAATACTGGTAGTTTTATACTTATTGATGAAATCTCAAATGATACAGTTGCAGCAGGAATGATCAATTAAATAAGAATCAGCTTTGCTGACTCTTACGGTTGCGCTTCGCTGGTTGCGTCCTCTTGCGAGGACTGTTTGCGGTCGTTACACTCCCTGGTTGCGGGCTTCGCCCTGCTCCGAGAATGTAAGATTAGTAGGGAGCAAAGCGACCACAACCAGGGAACGAAGTGACCGCAAACAGTCCTCGCAAGAGGACGCAACCAGCGAAGCGCAACCGTGAATCAAGCGAACAGATTCGCTTGATTCACCTTAGATGTATAATATAAAGATGGGAATATTGGAAGAAATAGTTGAATACAAACGCCAAGAAGTCACCAAGCTTGAAGAGTTTGATGAACTCGAAGATAGAATCTTTGATTTGAGTTCTAATAATTCAATGCCTTTGACGCGTGGTTTTTTGAAAGCAATTAGTGAAGCTGAAGGTCCGGCTTTGATTGCAGAGGTTAAAAAAGCAAGCCCAAGCAAAGGTATTATTAAGCCAGATTTTGACGCTGCCAAGATCGCAAAGGCCTATGAAGATGGCGGAGCACATTGTCTCTCTGTGCTGACAGACTCAAAGTATTTTCAAG
>JABHOV010000030.1 GCA_018695135.1 Candidatus Melainabacteria bacterium
GTAGCCATGCTGGTGATATTTTGGATGATTTTGATGCGCTTTAATTCAGTTGCAATAATAAGCCGCTACCGGGGTCTTATCATTGCTAGAATAATCAACAATGAATACTATTACCAATAGTATTATCGCCGATAATACAACAGCAATCACTATACCTGATGACTTCGACAAGTCAGGCATGAATTTTCGATCTCAAAACCCACTAGAGGGTTTTGAGGCAACAATCGCGAGCTACGATAATGACAAAAGCTTAGCTCAATTGATCAAATATAATGACGAGCAAACACACTTTCAATTTCCAGCTCTCAAGAATGGCATAAAAACTAATGACGGTATTTTTTATGAGATAGCAGTGCTAACAGTATCCAGATCTGATGCTGGACAAATCGCTGTCTATAAATGTGTTGTAGATAAACCCAAGAATCGAGCATTAGTCGGAAAAGGCTACTTTATTAGAGATACGAAGAAAGAAGAAGCTGCTGTTTCAAGTCGTAATCCAATTGTACTTGCGGTTCACTCCATATTATCAACCACCAATTCTTTAAAAGGGCAAACAAGATCAAAGCCAAAACAACCGAGTAAGACTCCAAAGAAAGCAACTAAAGAAGATACTGTTGAAAGAATCAAACTGGAACTTGCTGATAAAGACAATAGAGAGGTTATACCAGGCTTGTCTGCAGCCGTAGGTTCCGGAGAAATAGAGAAACACGAATTTAATGGATCCAATTTGAGTTTAAGGATAGCCAGTAAGTCCAATTCACCACACACACGCAATACCAAATTTGACTTAAGTATTTCAGATCGAATAGGTAGCCCTCATGAAAATGAGGAGGGGAAACTTTCAGACAGAAGGCTTTCTGCCAAACTTCATGCCACTGTCGTTGAAGGCCGAAACGAAGGTCAAGCAGAGGATTATATACTATCTTCATCCAACGTTAAGTTAAGTTCATGGAAAGAAGCCAAATTCACGATTCCTAAACTACTCAAAAGATTTCTTTTCCAAAAAGAATTGGAATTACCGAAGTAATTATTTCTTCCTAGACTCATGCCCAAACCAAGGATTCGGCTCATTCATATCAGTAGAATATTTATCCAATACTAAGTCGTGAAGATCCTGGATAGTCCCGTCTGCTTCTACCCATTTTTCTATATCCGGAAAATCAATCTTGCAGTTTTCACATTTTTTGTCATTCTGAAACTTCAATGGACACCAGAACGATTCTACGTTACGCAACATCTCTGCTCCATAAGAATAAACCCCTGTCATCCAATCACAATAAAGACACCAAGTCATATCGTGACCAACAAGCCCGTCTATCTTCTGGCGAGAAATATTAATCCACTCTTCTTCTTTATACTTTGGGAAGCCAAGAATCCATCTCAAGGGCGCATACAAAACTATCTCACCGAATCTCAAGATCAAGAAAACAGGTACGGCGCCAAGGCTAACAAAAAGTCCAAGATGGTTTCTCAAAGGTCCCACTACCTTATTAAGTGCGTCTTTGACTGTGTCACCTTTTTGTTTGTGGATTATTTGCCCATGAACAAAATTGAAAACATAAATCATTAAGACCTGCGCGACTACTGCCGCAAGAACACCGGTCTTGCCAGCATAGAAACTAGCTGCTAACCATGGAATCCAACTTAGCAAACTAATAGCTGTATCTAAGCCATAAGCCAAACAAAAGAAATCACTTCTCTTAGAGACTTGATAAATTAAAGTAATCGCGATTGCTTGATAGCAAAAAGCTGCCAGCAAGACATAGACAAAGTTGTTAAGAAATTCAGACATGATTTAGATTATACCGCTTCTGTAGGGTGTGTGAACATTTAGAGGGCATAAGGCTCTACAAAGTATAATCTGAAAACATTTGTGAGGACTGTTTACGGTCATCGATCCTCACATAGCGTTTCAGACTGTGACCTCTCAGAACTACTGATGCAGAACGTTCAGGGAGGATGGAATACCTACTCTCTGTGGTAAATGAACTGCAGCCCCGAAAAGTGGGTGAGCGATATTTTCATGATTGTATTTTGTAGAGCCTTATGTCCTCTAAGTTTTACACACCCGCTTCTGTAGAACAATAAGATCAGGCTCACGATAATTAACAATCTCCATGCCAAACTCAGCAGCCAAATATTCAAAAGTCTTCAAAGAATAAAACGAAGTATGTGTTGAGTCATCCTTGTAAAACCAAGACTTGAATTCATCATAACTTGGACTAAAGCGTGTCATTAAAGCCAAATAGCCATTTGGTTTCAAGAGCCTGAGCATCTTGGGGAATTCTTGCAAAGGCTGATAAAAATGCTCCACAACTTCTGTTGCACAAAGCAAATCAAAACTTGCTTCAGGGAATTTATTTGCTGCATAGATAGGGTCATAAATCTCTACTTGATATGATTGCCTGCGCAAAAGTTCAGCCAGCACCGGGCTTGGACCAGAGCCATAATCAAGAATCCTTGTCACTTGATAAGGTTGAATGGTTGCTTTAATAAAAGTCTCAAGCATAGTCACATAGCCTTGATCCTCGATACTATTGCGGTGAAGATCATAGCGAGCTTTCTCAGATTGAGCATCCAAAAAAAACTCCTCAGCCATTCCAATAAACAAACAATGCTCACAATGCAAGTAACGACGACCATTCTTCAAAGTCGTAGTTTTACTGATGGCTTTGTGACAAATTCTGCAATCCACAACTCCAGTATAACCAAACCTCGTTTTGGGGTGTAAAGTTTGGAGGACTTGGGCCTCTGCAATGATGATTTGAAAATATTGGTGAGGGCTATTTACAGTCATCGATCCTCACATAGCGCTTCAAACCCAGATTTATCGGAAGTATTGAAGCAGTAGCGAAGAGCGAGTGAGCGATATTTTCAAGATTATTCATTGCAGAGGCCCAAGTCATCCAAACTTTTACACCCCAAAACAGGTGATCTCACCTATCAAAATCAAGTCAAAACCTACCTTGTATGATTAAGGCGCAGATTTTGGCGTCAGAATATCGTAAGATAAGGGGATCACATGACAGCTATAGGAAATTTTACAAGAGCAGCAACCGTTGCATTAGCATTAACAAGTGCCAACGCTGGAGAGCCAAAAGAGTCAGCAGAAAAACCAACCGGACCAAAACCTGGTATGTTCAAACCACAAGCACGTACTTATTTGCCTTTCATAAGACAATCAAGTCCTGAATCAAATCCAAAACAAGCTGCTCGTTTAAAAGGAAGCATTGAGTTTAAAGATACCCCCGCAGATAGTTTCAAATCATTTCCAGACAATGGCTCAAGGGTAAGCCCTGGTGGAGTTAAATTAAAAGGCACAATTGATACAACCAATAGAACAACAGATGATGTTATGCAAATCAAATTCCCAGAAAATACAAGAGCAAACCAATTAGCCAAAGAAATCTATGACTCTGTCACCATCAACGATCAAGAAACTGGTGAGAGAATCAAATTAGGTACAATCGACACTCGTGAAGCAAATGCTTTAATCACTCATCTTGAAAATGATTTTAAAGAAGGCGAAGTTGCAAAAACAACAGGCAACAAAGTAAGTAAATATCTCAAAAGTGCTAAAGAACGACACACAATGTTATTAACCAAATTCAATCAAGGCAAAATCACGGCTGATGAATTCTATAAAGCAAGAACTGCTGAATTGGAATTGGGCATGGGCATCAACGCACTCTACAATGAAGAGGCAAAACCACCACAAACCCCTCTAGCTAGAGCATACAGATCCATCGAAACCAAAACACCCGAAGAGGCTATTAGAAGAGGTGAACCAGTCGCTTCAAGCAAACTAAAACGAGTTTATTAGAACTGTCCAGTACGCAGCATAACCAAAGTACAAGCTTCCAAAGTTTCAATGCCTGCTGCTGCTAACTTAGAAGCAAGTTCAGGATTGACATAAAGTGCAATAGTATCTATATCTGTGTCTTTGACGGCTTCAAGACTTGGACAAACCTGAATACCAAGTATTTCTTTTAACTTAGGGTGGACCGGAATAGGCTGATACCTCATCTCGTGAAGCAATTTCACTGCCTGATATGAATATCTATCTGTTTTATTCGAAGCTCCTATTACAACTACTTTTCTAACTTTCATAATTAAGCTGCTAAATACTCTAACATCCTAGATTCTGAGTAAAACAAGCCATCATCAAAATCAACAAAACCGACATGCCCGCCATAGTCACTTAATTCAAGAGTGATATTGTCATTTTTAGTAGCAGCTTCAAATGGATAGGAATCATAATCTACAAAGGGATCATCTTTCGCCAACAAGATTGCTGTAGGTATAGCAATGTCTTTAATTAGTTCATGTGAACTGTTCCACTCTAAGTACTCAGCAAAAGTCTTCTTCTCATATTGTTTTTGAAAGCGTTCAAAGAAATCAGGGAAGCTTCTGACTTTAAACAAGTCAAAAATATCAAGATCATACGGGAGGTTGTATCTAAACTGCCAAAGCCTTTTGCACAGCATTAACAAAAACCCAAATAAATAAACTCGATTTTTGGGTTCATGCAACTCAGCAATCGTAGTTGTTAAATTCAGTGTCGGCGAAACCACATAGGCACTTGTCAGCCGCTCACTGACAGTACCAGCCTTCAAACCAAGGTAACGCAAAACCACATTACCACCAGTACTGTAACCAACCAAATGAATATTTTGATAATCAGATTCATTAATAATCCTCTCCATCACCACATCCATGTCTTCTTGTTGACCGACTTCAATTAAATAAGTCTGACTGAGATCGCCACTGCAACCACGATAATTAAAAACTACAACATCATAGTTCTTTGCATTTAAAGCATTAACAACAGACTGTACGTATATGCGTTTGGAGGAACTTTCAAAACCATGACAAAGAACTACCAGTGATCCAGAATCAACACAAGACCAATCAAGATCGACAAAATCTCCATCAGAGCTAGGGAGCTTCTCTCTTTGGTAATGTACATCCTTGACAGGTCTAAATAATCTAGCAAAGGAGGTATTAACAAAGGGGTTTTTGAATATTGAATGAGGCACTTGGTATTTTGAAATAATTTCGACCATTCGTTAATATTAACCCGATTTCTTAAGCAATACTTAGTTACGAAACGAACTATTTATAGTAAAATCTATTTACGGGAAAACCTCAGCTTGGTTGTTAGACTGGAGAGTTTAATAATTTGATGGTGGCAAGTACTAGCCTAATCGATCCGCAAGGAACGTGTCGCAAGACTTAATATCAGGCTCTCATTGTGGGACCAAAGGAAATCTTAGGTCCCTATTTTTTTAATCGCTCCTGGGTTTAATTCCCTGATGATTGCATCGACATTTTCGTGGAAGTCGTGATTAAACCCATAAGGGCGATTTAAAAACAGTAAAAAATCATATCTGGTGCTCTGGTTTCTCTGTAGTTAAGCATAGATTATGTAAGCACCAGATCAAATGGAGATAGATCTGAGCTTGCCTCAGATCTATCTCCATTTCTTAACTAAATTCTTCAAGCTCTGCTTAAAAATCTTGCGAGCTTCCTTGGCTTCTTCGATGCTCACTTTATAATCAAGCTCGTGAGCAGCCAAATTGCGCATTCGGTGAAACTTCCAAAGCTCTTTCTCATTATCAAAACGCTTGGCGACCTTGTTAAGAGTCTCAGCTGCAGTTGATTTTTTACCATCGCTCATTTGCTGAACAGTTGCTACTAGTATTTTATGCGACTCCATTAAAGAATGATTTGGTTCAAGCTTGCTGGTGCGCTGGATTTTGGCACAAGATTGCTTGACAAGCTCTTCTGGAAGATACTTTGTTCTGGTCAAAAAATGAAACGCTACTGAGCCAAGACAAACGATAGTAACTGCAAGAATTAAATAAAGCATTTGGCTATTTTAACTTACTTTAAACAGTTAGTTGCTTAAGTGAAGATTCAATATCTTCTCGCTCTTTACCTTTAACACTATCAACCAATGTAACTGTTTGTGCAGCAATGGACTCAGCTTTCTCTAATGGAATATCCATATCGTCAGTCATACTGCTCTTTGGTAACAGTGTCGCAATATTGCTTAAAACAAACCCATTGCCGACTCTATCTGGGGCACAGTCCCGACGAAGACGCTTACCTGCTGACTGACATTGACTTATCATTTCTTCTCGTGGGATTTTTCTTTGGCTTCCACTGGCAATAACAAAAAAACTCAAATCATCTCTCTCTAAATCACCAGTAACTAAAAGTCCCGTCATTAAATAAATCAATTTAAGAATTGTTCCTTTCTTGTCATTATTTAAAGTCAATAGAGAACCATGATCATCAACGAGTTTGAGCTTAGACAACCTAATAAAGAATGCTTCTGTATTAGGTTGAGCATAAGGAGAGCTAGAAGTTGCGGACAAGCCCTCCAATATCGCTGCCGTTTTTGCCACTGGATTAGTCTCTGCAAGCCCCAATAAATCATTAAAGCTCTTTTTCAATTAGTGCTTCTTCTGCTATACGCTTATCTTTCTCCAAAGCCTGTCTTAAGTGAACTACAGTAGCCTTCATTCCAGCAAAAACAGGGATGTCGTTATCTAGTTGCTCTAGCACACTCACAAATGCGGTACCGGACCTGGCTCTGAAGAATATGACCTTTATGCTGAAGTCCTTCGATAAAAAACTACTTCAACATCAACTTGGTTACAAGAGCATTATATTTTTGCATATCTTCAATTGCTGAACCTTCAAGCAAAAGAGCTTGATCATAAATCAAGTTCATATAGTCTTGAGCTTCATCAGTGTCAAGCAAAGCATTCATTTTTGCAACCAATGCATGTTTTGAATTAAGTTCAAGCACTCTCTTTGATTGAGGCACAGCCTGGTTGGCATTTTTATAAATGCGTTCCATATTTGCGCTGATATCATTTTCATTTGCAACCAAACAAGCGACTGTTTCAACCAAGCGATCAGAGAATTTAACATCAGAGACCTTGTCTTTTAGTTGATCTTTAAAACTAGTAAGAAGATCTTTGTATTCTTCAGTCTTGGCTTCAGCCTCTTTATCATCCTGGTCAAGCTTGATATCACCCTTGGTGGCAGACTTGAATTTCTTTTCTTTGAACTCAGCACCAGAACTAACAACCCACTCATCAATTGGATCTGTCATAAACACAACTTCTATATCTTTAGCTTTAAGTGCTTCAAGATATGGAGAGTTTTCAAGATTAACTCTAGAATCACCAGTGATGTAATAAATCTCATCTGTAGAATTTCTATCAACATAGTCCTGTAAAGAGAGAGTCTCACCAGCCTCAGTCTTTGTTGTTTCAAACATCAACAAGTTCATAATCTTGTCTTTATTAGCAAAATCAGTGTGAACACCTTCTTTCATTATTTTGCCAAACTCAGCATAAAACTTCTTATAATCATCAAACTTGGTTTTCTTGAGTTTCTCAAGCTCAGAGAGTATCTTTTTGCTGAGATTCTTTTTGATTGCAGCAACTCTTGGATTTTGCTGAAGCAGCTCACGAGATACATTCAAAGGTAAATCCTTAGAATCAACGAGCCCGCGTACAAAACGCAAGTACTGCGGCAGCAATAGTTCTGGCTCAGCAGTTATAAATACCTTGTTGATATATAACTGCAAACCTTTTTGAGCATCTTGCATAAACATCTCCATGCCCGCACTCTGAGGGAAATACAGAAGAGCAGTAAATTCATTAGTACCTTCTGCGTTATAGTGAAGACGATGAATTGGGTTTGTAAAATCATGACTGAGATGCTTATAAAATTCATTGTACTCATCATCAGTAATTTCTGATTTATTTTTAGTCCAAAGAGCTTTTTGTGAATTCATCACTTCCCAAAGAGTTTCCTTCTTTTCTTCATCTATAGACTCAAGCTTGATTGGGAATTCAATAAAGTCAGAATATTTTTTAACTATCGATCTGATTTTATAATCTTGCAAATATTCATCAAACTCTTCACCTTCTTTAAGCTTGAGAGTGATTTTTGCACCATTGCTAAATCCAACATCATCGCTAGTTTGAATCTCATATTCACCAGTACCAGTTGAAGTCCAAACCAAGCCTTGATCTTCACCAGCTTTTTTAGTCTCTAAACGAAGTTCAGAAGCAACAATAAATGCAGAATAAAATCCAACACCAAACTGACCAATCAATTCAGCACTGTCTTTTTGCTCTTTGATTTTCTCCAAAAACTCTTTGGTGCCAGACTTTGCGATAGTACCAAGATTGTTGATCAAGTCGTCTTGACTCATTCCGATACCATTGTCTTGAATAGTGATAGTTCTTGCTTCTTTATCTATAGAAATAAAGATTCCAAACTCGCCATCACCAAGCAAGTTCTTGTTTGTCAAAGCTTCAAAACGCAATTTTGAAATCGCATCCGCCGAGTTGGAAACCAACTCTCTTAAAAAAATATCTTTATTAGAATAAAGCGAATTGATAACCAGGTCTAAGACCTGATCGACTTCTGCTTCAAATTTATATTTGCTACCACTTGTTTTAGTTACCATGTGCTAACCATTGTAAAGAAATCAAGTGCTGAAAGTCAAGCCCAATAAGCCTTAAGCCCGCGAGTGACTACCATCGCAGAAGGCACCCTTGCTGGATTTACGGCAAGCGCAGAATGCATATTTCTTAGTTTCAGTAATTTCGACTATCTGAGGACTCATGCCAGTAGCCTTGCTAGAGTGCGATCCATCACAGAAAACTCCCTTGCTAGACCAGCCACAAGTGCAGTAAGCAACTTTGCTACCAGCTTCAAGTGCTTCAAAGACTGGCGAATTTGGTAAATTAGGGTTTTTCAAATTCATTTATTAAGATCCTAACAAAATATTAGCCCAAAGGATTTTATTGAGAAGCTTTCTCAGAATAATACAATAAGTCCTGACAAATATACCCAGGTGGGGTATAATAGGGGTATGGACACAGCAGATTATAGTAAAGAAATCGGCAAACTCAATCGAATTAGCGGTCAAGTTGAAGGCGTCAAGGAGATGATCAATTGTAAACGACCAGCAACCGACATAATGATTCAACTTAAAGCAATACGAGCATCGGTTAAATCCATTGAAAGCATTATCCTAGAAGACCACTTAACTCGTCATTTATTAAATGCTCAAGATTCAACTGATTTAGCAGAAAGAATCAAAGCAACTAGCAAACTTTATAAGAAATCAGATCTCTAAGCGAAGGATTTTTCTCCTTGCCACGTATAAGTTATAGAGGGAGGAAAAGGAGAACAAATGAAAAAACTACTAATGCTATTTTCGGTTTTGCTAATGAGTGCAACAACGGCTCAGGCAAAACACGATAGAAGCTACGACCAGGACAAGTCTAATAACAGAAGTCACAAACAAAGCTATGCTAAAAGCAACATTCACCACGACCACAGAGGCTTCACACAACAAATCAATCAAAGCAATAGGCGAATTGAAAACAATTACTACGGACCAATAATCACGAGTAGGCAAGGTCCGAGAAGATTCAATTCCCAAACCTGTGTCAGACAAAGAAGAAATCGTTACAGACAAGCCTATATCTACAATAATCCATGGAGGGGACCGACCCTACTCAGCTTTGTCTTTGGCTTTTATGAAATTATGGCAAGCACCTCATAAATGGAACCCTCACAAACAAACCAAATTTAGCACTTGGTTTTATAAAGTAATCATCAACCTCTGCCTGGACTTTAAAAAGAAACGAAGGGAATTACCCATCAAAGAAGGAATGGAATTCCCCGCAGAGCAAATAGATCTAGACCGAATACTAGATCAACAAGTCAAAGCAAAACAACTAGAGGCTCTAATACAAGCTCTTTCACCAAAACAACAAATCGCACTCAATTTATCTTTCTATGAAGGGCTCAGTAACAAAGAATCAGCAGAAATAATGGAGATCAATATCAAAGCACTAGAATCACTTCTCATGAGAGCCAAGACAAAACTCAAATCACAAATCAAGGACAATAAATCATGCACGACAACAAACTAAATCAAATACTAGAACAAAGAGCAGTAGAGCCGGCCAGTCCTGACTTGGCAACAAGAATTATTGCCAATATAGAAACAGAAGAAGGCTTGAGCACTTGTTACTATCGCATCTTCGACTTGTTTGTAGAACTTGTTTAGCCAAAGCCAGCTTACGCTTTTAGCTTTGCCGTTATATTAGGTTTTATAATTGGCTTCAATGACAACTTGTTATTCAGGATTACAGCTCTCTAGATCTTGGTGAATTTATATATAATCAAGGAGAATTATTATGAACAAAAATCTAAAAATAGTCTTAGCAATATCTATCATGATTAACCTGGTACTTGCCGGTGTCATCATCGGACATTACTCGCATTCAGTCAAGGAGAATTGCAGAAGAAAACCAGCAAAGCATTTTAGCCAGAGTCTACTAGACATCAAAGAAAGTGGCAAAGCTTAACACCTCGAAGTAAAAGCTCTTAGAGATAACTTATTCAAAATACTTACAGCTGAGACATTTAATGCTCAAGCTTATCAAATCAAACTAGATGCTCTAAGAGAATTACACCACGAGAGAATGGAAATTATTTCTAACAAAATCAAAGAAATGGCAATGGCCATGAATCAAGCTCAGAGACAAGAATTAGCGGAAGAAATGCGTCGACTTCATAGACATAAAAAACATAGAAGACATAGAAGACATTAGTTCAAAATTCTTCGCGACCTTCTTTAAGCAGCCGACTATTAGACTTGATGAAGTCAACCAAGATCGGCGGAAAACCATCATCAGTAACATAAAGCTTAAACTGAAGCGCAATGATTTCCAAACGTTCTTTAAAGCTTGGAATATAATTCAATTGATAAGTCGGATTGCATTTAGTGACATATTCTTTACATACATACTCAAAGCCCATGCTAATGCGCGGCTCAAGATCACGAGCAGGGGCAGGTCTTGAACCCCAATGCACGACTGATTCATTCCAAAATAAAATATCACCTGGCTTCGTAGGCAGTGCACGAATATCAGGACGCCTGAACAACCAAGAACAGTCTTCGTCAGTGTTGTAAGTGGGGTCTCGATTTGCTGGCACCAAATAGATACAACTATTGAGTGGTGTTGATTCAGTTAGAGGAATCCAAAACGAAAGTATCTTGGGACTGCCATCTTCATAAAGTGCCTTCTTACCTTTGTCACGATGTGGTCCATAGAAACCAGAATAAAGTGAACGAGTAACTAATGCTTTATCAGGTTCCCCCAATAGTTCTAATTCTTTTTTAGCGTCTACATGCCAAATCCATAAAGTCGGCATTAAACAAGATCCCTCTCCCAAAAAATCTTCAACCACTTGAGCAAGCCTTGCTTGAAAATACCAAAACTCATCATAAACAAAGGCAAAGACTGCTGGTAAGTTAGCAGCGTGCATTTTCATTAAGAGTTTTACAAACTGTTTAAAATCAAAATCTAATTCTTGAGATAAGTGCGCATAGCCTTCTAGGTCAAATAGCCTAGAATATTCCTGTTTATCTTCGTTGGTTAATTTCAACAAAGGCACTTCTATTATTTGGTTCTCAGCAACAATAGATAAATCATTAGCAAAATTTTGCCAAAACTCCTTTGAATTCAAGTTATCTAGCTTGAGTAAATCAACCACTTAGATAGTTTAGCCCAAATTTATAGATTACTAACTTCTGGGTATAATGAAAAAAGAGAAGATGAACAGCCGAAGCAATAGATTAAAAAAATGCGAGATGTGTGAAAAATTAATTTCCAGCACCGAAGATCATCCTGTCTGTATGGACTGTAGCGATCAAGACTCTGAATTATTTGAAAAAACCAAAAATCTACTTAAATATGGAGAAAAAATCTCCGCTGCTGAATTAGCTGCTAGGTCCGGCATAGAAAAAAAACATATCGAGCGCTGGGTAAACACAGGGCGACTTAGCAGTGCTAGGCACGACTGAATTCACCGAGCCTGAAACAAATTGATAAATTCTGAATAACCTTCTTGTTCAAGCTTATCTGCTGGAATAAATCTCAGTGCCGCTGAATTAATACAATATCTTTTACCAGTGGGTCCAGGACCATCATCAAAAACATGACCAAGATGTGAATCACCTTGTTGTGATCTCACTTCTGTTCTTTTCATAAACATCTTAGCGTCTTCGTTATATACAAGTGTTTGATTCTGAACAGGTTGAGTAAATGAAGGCCAGCCAGAGCCAGAATCAAACTTATCAGATGAACTGAAAAGAGCTTCGCCAGTAACGATATCTACATAGATACCTGCTTTCTTATTGTCCCAATACTCATTCTCAAAGGGTCTTTCCGTGGCATCTTCTTGGGTAACTTTGTACTGCAAGTCTGTAAGCTTCTTTTTGATCTCAGAGCGGTCAGGCTTTATAGAACAAGTCTTATTAACCGGTTCTGGCTTAGTAAAGCCAAAACTATTAGTTAAAGCTCCCCAAGCAGTTTCGATAAAACGGCTACGTCCAGAACCAGCCCGATACAAATTATAGTGAACCGGGTTCTTTTTAGAATAATCTTGATGATATTCTTCAGCGGGATAAAACTTGGTATAAGCAATCACAGGTACCTTAATAGACTTCCTGCCAAAGTCCTCTTTATCTTCACTAACGGAACTGGTGCTTTGCACCGTTCCGACCTTTTGTGTGTCGACATCACTAGCAAAACTTTGTTTTGCAGGATGTCTAATCTCTTTGTCAAAAATCCCAGATACTTCCAGTTCCTGTTTAGATTTTTCTGCAGCAAGCTTTTGTGAGTCGTCATGAAAGAAAATCGCTGGACGATATTGAGGACCACGATCAGCAAACTGTCCCTTGTCATCAGTGGGGTCAATCTCTTTCCAAAAGCTATCTAACAATCTTTCATATTTAATTTGTTCAGGATCATAACTAATTTGGATTGCTTCATAATGATCAGTTTGACCACTGCTAACAGCTTCATAATTAGCATCCTCTGCTGAGCCACCGATATAACCAGACAAAACAGAATGGACACCATGTAATTTAGCGAAGCTGCTTTCAACACACCAAAAGCATCCTCCAGCAAAACTAGCTAGTTTTAATTCCGAAACTTGGGCATTGGCAGAATTCATAATTAGCAATAATAGAACAATTAGTCTAAACAAGATACCTTAATTATAACAACTAGGGTTATTAGAACATTTTTTACAGACCGGACTAGCCAAACTTCATTTTCCAGCGTGTCCTCAACTATTCAAAATTATCTAGAGCAGCTAATCTACATACCAGGCATAGAGATTATTCGCCAAGGTGCAATTCCTGATAATAATCCAGGAACCACACTTCACTATATATAGTCTTATAAACTACCGGTCCGTTTACGGAAGGATCAATGGTGACCATAAAAAAAAGAGGTAAAAATGGAAGAAATTATGACTCGACTACAAGAGGTGTGTCAATCGACAGCCGTTGCTGTAGTTGAACCAATCAAGGCTTATGTGCCGAATCTACTAGCAGCAATCGGAATTCTAATTATAGGATGGCTAGCTGCAGTAATCATATCTAACTTTATTGCTTGGGCAGTTGCTAAAACTAAATTAGATGATTTATTAGCAAAATCGCTCGGTATTGAAAATGGAGGGAAAAATAGCCCTATTGCAGATAGCACCAAAACTATTGCTTATTACTTAATTATGCTACTTGCATTAGTTGAGTTTTTCAAAAAACTAGATCTTGTATTAGTGACACAACCACTAAGCGAAATGGTGAATCATATATTTGATTTTGCACCAAATTTACTTGGAGCAATTGGTTTACTTGTTGTTGCATGGCTAATCGCGACTCTTGTGGAAAAATTAATTTCTGGTATTCTTGACGCAATCAAGTTTGATGAACTGCTTTCTGCAAAAGCAGGTGAACAATCAATTCACTTAAGTAGTTCAATATCTGCAACCGCTTACTGGTTAGTAATACTATTGATATTACCAAGTGTACTTAGCTCATTACAACTTACTGATGCCGTAGCACCGCTTAACAATATGTTTAGTGAACTACTTGGACATCTTCCAAACATACTTAGCGCGACAATTATTCTTGTAGTAGGTTGGTTCCTAGCAAGAGTGATCCAACGTGTTGTAACTAACTTACTATCAAGTGTTGGTGCTGATAACTTAATAAATACTCTTAGTTTGTCATCAATCTTTGGTAAAACAAAACTGTCTGAAGTTCTTGGAATGGTTAGTTATGTATTTGTATTATTCCCTGTACTTATTTCTGCATTAGACGCTCTATCTTTAGAGGCGGTTGTGGGACCTGCTACTGAAATGCTTAGCAAGATCTTTACAGCTGTACCACTTATATTTGCAGCTTTAATTATGTTAGCTATCGCTGTTATCGTTGGACGTTTCGCTTCAAACCTAGTTGGTAATTTATTACAATCAATTGGTTTTGATGATGTGATGTCATGGCTTGGTGTTGGACATAGTGCTCCTAAGAGTGACGGTTCTAGACCATCAGTTCTTGTTAGCAAACTTGTACTTGCAACAATCATTCTTTTTGCAAGTGTTGAAGCATTCAATATGCTTGGACTTACTGCAATCAGTGGCATGCTTCAACAATTCATCATCTTCGGTGGTCAAATCATCTTGGGTATCATTATCCTAGCTGTTGGATTTATTCTTTCCAATCTTGCTAGTAAAGCAATCACAGATGCTGCTACTACTCATGGTGAATTACTTGCAAGCATCGCCAGAATTGCGATTCTTGTACTTGCTTCAGCAATGGGCTTAAGACAAATGGGTCTAGCAACAGACATTATCAACATGGCGTTCGGTATCCTATTTGGTGCTGTTGCAGTTGCTATTGCTCTTGCCTTCGGACTTGGTTGTAAAGAAATTGCAAGCAAAGAAGTAGAAAAATGGGTTAAATCTATTAAGTAGATTCGAGTTTGTCATTGCGAGGCTTTAGCCGAAGCAATCCAGTATTGAAAAGACCTCGCAAATGCGGGGTCTTTTTTGTGTTAATCTAGGATGATGCTTAAATTAGAAGAAATAGAAGCATTAGACTTTTGGAAAGGCTTTGATCAAGACTTTCATATCGAGCAGCTTGATGCAAGTTCCAGCTTAGAGCTAGAGCCAGACTTAGCCCAAGAATCACGAGATGTCCTCAACAAAGAGGGTTACTATCATTATCAAAACACCCAGCTTAAACTAGACCATGCAAGAGCCTGCAAACTAATCAAAGACCTGGTTATGATGAAATTGCCGCCGATCTTTGCACTTGTCTATGATGAGTTTTGGCAATTACAAAATCAACTGGCGAGCATCGTCAATAACGCACTAGGAGCGGATGCTAAATTAATCCCTGCTATGTGGGCTTGGTGTGTTGAAACCAACGCTGATAATGTGGAGCGTCATGAAAAAAACCATGAATACAATCGATCTATTTATTCTTCTTTTATAGAACCACATCGTGACAAAGGCAAAATTGCGCTCAAGCCTGACGGCTCAGCTACATCAATCACAACTTGGATTCCGCTTAATGAAAGTAATCCACTTAATAGCTGCATTCATCTAGTGCCAGCTGACAAAGACCGCAATTACAATACCGACTTGCAGGACAACTGGAACTTTAACTTTGCAGATATTAGAGCACTACCGGCAAAGCCTGGTGATGTTTTAATTTGGAATCAAGCAGTATTGCATTGGGGCTCAATGCCAGCTGCCCGTGATGGACTTGAACCGCGTATTAGTATTGGTTTTGACTATGTAGAAGCAGGTTCCGAACATAAGTTGCAATATCCAATTGACTTCATGCCTAGCTTTGAAGAGCGCAGACAAATCATTGCTATGCAAATTGTGCAATATATTCATAAGATGGAAACCAATGAAGGGATTGTAGAGTTTGTGAAAAAATATCGTTAAACACCGTCATTGCGAGTAGCTACTGCCACGAAGCAATCTAATGCAAAGATACTAATATTCCAAGAGACCCTGCATTAGGTTGCTTCGCTCACGCTCGCAATGACAATTATTGCAACTTCATCCACTCTACACAACTCTCTATATGCAGTTTATAGGCTTCCGGATGCGCCTTAATCCTTCTACCATGCCCTGGCAAAAGCCATGCCCAATAGTACTCAATTAATTTCTCTACTGATTCAATTTGTTTATCCCATGACCAGCAGTAATCTTTCCAAGCAATTAATTGGTTTAGTTTTTTTGAGTAAGAAATATGATCACCAGAAAATAAAAACTGTTTTTTGTAGTTTAAGAGCATATGTCCCCTGGTATGACCCGGACTATAAATCATCACCAGCTCATCTTCAGCATCGTCTATTTTGCTATGATATTCATGCTCTATAACTATCTCAGCAGCAGGGATACGATCACAAAACTCATATTTATGAATAATTCTTTGACAGCCAAAATGATCATGGAATTTCTGGTGGTCAGCAATATCATCCTTGTGAGTCAAGAACATATATTTAATGCCGCCCATCGCTTCTAATTTATCGACAAGTGCTTTAGTAAAACGCGGACTATCAACTAGGACGTTGCCAGCTTCTCTTTGAATAAAATAACTAGTCGCACCAAAGGACTGCTCTGAATGATAACCACAATGATAAACATTGTCCTCTATAAGGATGGGGAAGGTATTTTGCACTGCTTTGATATCTATTTCAGTACCAGTGTAACCAATCGAAGCAGTAGGGCAAGAAATCAAGGCTTGCATTGCTGCTTTCTTTTCAGCGTCAGTTTGAGGCTCTTTAATGACAGCAGACTTGCCCTTAACCTGATCATAAACACTTGGAGCCATCCAGCGGCAGGTATCGCAATCGATACAGCTTTCATCCACAAAAAAACTTGCATCAATATTCTCTGGTCTTTTAATGCTTTTTTGTGCCATCTGCTAAGTATATCGCTAATGCCTAGGTCAATTAACCTAGTCTTAATAGATTATGTGAATAGAGTTTCTATGCAGGGGAAATCACTAATTATATTATCCGTCATGTTGAGCTTGTGCCTTGGTTTAAGTCCAGCGCAGGCCCTAAAGCTACCTGACATCTATTCGCCAAACAGCTTGGCCAAGGATTCTCAGGGCAATACTTATATTGCTGCCATGAAAGAATCTAATATCTATAGAATGAACTCAGAAGGCGAGCTTTATATTTTTGCAGGCACCGGACAAGAACGCTACAAAGAAGGTCATAGACTAGCTGCTGGTTTTAGAAATCCATATTCTGTTGCAGTAGATTCCAAAAATAATCTCTATGTTGCAGATTCCGGCAATAACCGTATTAGAAAGATCGATAATAAAACTGGTACCGTGTCTACTTATGCTGGCTCTGATACAACCGGTCACAAAGATGGCAAAGCACAAAATGCACAGTTTAATTTCCCGTATGGGATAATTTTTGATAAGGAAGACAATCTTTATGTATCTGATCAACGCAATCATTCGATACGCAAGATCAGCAGCAAGGGCAAAGTCTCTACTATTGCAGGCACTCAAAGCTCTGGCACAGTAGATGGCAAGACAGCTAGGTTTAATTATCCAGCAGCAATAGCAATGGGTAGTGATGATAATGTCTATGTCTTAGACAACGGCAATAAGGTACTTCGCAAAATCCATAGTGACTCTGGCTTAGTCAGCACTATCACAGATGAAGAAGACAATAAATCTAATCTAAGAGTACCTAAGCAACAAGTTGAAGTTGAGAGAGTTGCGTTTAATCAGTAATTCTAAATCTCTTGTTACCACTGGTTTATTCTACCGAATCTACGATTTGGTTTGGGATCGGTTGGATCTTGATATGTATTACATCGCTGACTTTGTTGTTGATAAACCACCTCTGCTCTGCGAGTTAGCTCTTGTTCACGAGCAGAAGCTGTTTTCTCTTTAATATCGGCAAGCCTTGAACTTAGATCAAAATCTAATGGCTGCCATTCTCTTTTAGCTGGATTATAGACTTGATCTTTACTTGCCCCATCTTTACGAACAGCAGTAACCAAAGTCTCTCCATCAGCAGTTTTAATAGTACCCATATTATAGGTCTCTAAAATCGTCTTGCGATTTTCTGGATCAGTCCAAATTGCTTGAAATTCCTTACTTGAACCAGCTACTGGTTCTGAATAAAAGCTTGTTTTACCTTCTTGATTTGTACTCAGTGCTGTTACTCCATTCAAAGTATTGATTTCTGCAATAGCCTGAGCTTGATTTTGTTTCTCGATACTTGTCCAGCTATCCTGCCCTGCAGCCCTTTCTAGGAGTGTTGCCTGAGATCCTTTGAGTGCATAAATCCTTTCTATCTGCGTCCCCGAAGAATCTGCCCTACTACCTGCATTATAGTACTGCCAACCACTTTGACTTGCATGGCTTTCCTGAGCAGCGATTAAAGCCTGAGTAGCTTCTGTTTGTTTGATAGTAGATAAATCAGCTTGTACTGATTTAAGTGCAAGCATGTCATCAAGGCGGATATCCGTTTTGGGTTTAATCCCTGAGCTTGTAATTATTTCTTGAGCGAACTTGATGGCTTCAGCAGATTCTTCTCCAAGTCCGGAAAAAGCAGCATGCAAGTCAGAACTAGCTTGACTCCGCACTTCTTTATCTTTTTGTATATGTGATTTTCTTTCATTTGCATAATAACCTTCATTCATAGCATCATAAGTGCCAGAGATTCTGGGACTAAACGCACGATTTAATCCCAAGAAACCAGGTGGAACCTCTACCCCTGGAGACCAATTAGCAACAGCGCTAGCGCTAGCACGAGGATCATTACGAGCAATAGATTTAACTGTATCTTGTAACACGATCTCACGCATTTGTTCAGCGTAATTAGCCTTCTCTCTTTCTGCTGGAGTTTGCGGATTTTTCAAAATCCGAGTTGCTATATTATTAGCCAAACCATCCAACTTTGTCTTATCAAGTTTACCCTCTTTATCAAATAAACTAGTAAGAACTCCTGCTGCTGAATTAATATCAAAATCCTTGATACCCATGAGCTTAGCTTCTCGCGTTGTAAGATCAACTAGATTTTTGGCAAAGATTTTTTTACCATCATCGCTAAGACTTCTAAAAATAGTTTGAGCCTCTGATGCTAGCTTTGCAAGATCAGGTTTAGCCCCTGAACTTAGTTCTTTAACTAACCCTAAGCTACCAGAAAGCAAAGTCTTTCTATCAGTAGGGTTCAATTGACTTAAAGTACCATGAACAAAACCTGTAATAGAGTCTAAATGCTCTTTAGTTAGTTTTTCACCGCCGAGTGCTGCAGCTGAGCCTACTATCTCTGCAACTAATCCACGATCTTTAGCGAGTTTCTCAGCTATTTTAGTCATAGACTCTGGGTTTGAATTTTCACGTGCTTCTTGCAAATCTGATATGAAATCCATTCTCTCTGCAAGCTGCTCATCAGTACCGCGAGCTAACAAGCCGGCTGCAAAATCTAGAGATTTACTTGAAGTCCCTGGACTTACTTGTCCGCCAGTTGCTGATTTAACTAAGGATAGAGTCTCCAAGCTACTACGAAAAGCTGCTTGTCTATCTTCAATTGAACTATTCTCTCCAAGCGATTTGGCTTTATCGCTAATTATTTCTTTTGCTAAAGACCTTAATCCTTCTGGCCTTTTTAATCTTTCACGATCAGCTGACTTTAACTTATCCATGGTGAGGGGATCAAGCTTCACATCCTCATTATTCTCCTTGATTTTATTTTCTATATTCTTAAAATATTGATCTTGAACTTTCTTCTTTACAGCACTTGTCAGTTCTTCTGCACCAGATTTTTTCCATAGCGCTCCAGCAGTACTAGCAATCAAACTAGAAACAGCAGCATATTGTTCACCTATTGGTGGATCAGAGGGAAGTTGCTGTGAGCCAAAGACTGGAACTTGAGTTTCCTTGGCTTTATCAGCTTGCTCTACTACAGAGCTAGCTTCAATAACTTCCTGGACAAGCTCTTCTTTCTCATCATCTTCAAGCCTGGATTCACTTCCAGAACCCATGTTTACGCCGCCAACACCCAATAGAGTCTCCTTTTCTGTGACTCCCTCTCTTCCTTAGTAAGAGGAGCATTTCTGTATTAAGAATTGGTTATGGTTTCTTTACCTATGTCTGCATAAACATGGGTCTCCGCTTTCGCACCTGGATGAGTGACTGCTCCAAGATGTGCAGGACCCACTAGCTGAGCGTATTTCCAAAGAGTACCCGAATTATAATCATTGCTTGGCTTAGTCCATTTGGCGCGGCGTTCGGCTAATTGAGCTTCAGAAAGAGCCACAGTTAGTTCACGCTTGCTAGCACTAATAGTTATAATGTCACCATCTTGAAGCAATCCAATCGGCCCGCCATCAGCAGCTTCAGGTCCTACATGCCCGACGCAAAATCCTCGAGTACCACCAGAAAATCTTCCATCAGTAATCAGCGCTACTTTCTCGCCCATTCCCTGTCCGTAAATTGCAGCAGTAGTTGCAAGCATCTCACGCATTCCCGGTCCACCCTTAGGTCCTTCGTAACGAATTACGATTACATCGCCCTCTTTGTAATCACGTTTCTCAACGGCTTTGAAAGCGTCTTCCTCACAATCAAAGATACGAGCTGGTCCTTTATGTTCTTGAGAAACCAAACCTGCGACTTTAACAATCGCGCCATCAGGAGCTAGATTACCTTTAAGAGTTACCACTCCGCCAGTCTTGCTGATTGGATTAGAGCATCTATAAAGTAGGTCTTGCTGTTGGTCTGGGAAGGTCGCGCTAGCTGCGTTTTGGGCAATGGTCTTGCCGTTAACAGTCATGCAATCACCATGAATAAACCCAGCATCTAGTAATTCTTTAATTACGATTTGGATTCCACCAAGCTCATAAAGATCTTTGGCTACGTACTTACCGCCAGGTTTGAGTGAAGTGATATAAGGAGTGCGGTTAAAAATCTCACCAACATCTTCCATAGTAAATTCAATTCCAGCTTCATGCGCCATCGCCGGTAGATGCAATGCAGCATTGGTAGAGCCGCCAGTAGCTGCAACTATAGTCGCTGCGTTCTCTAGAGCCTTGCGAGTCACAACATCCCTTGGTCTGATGTTAAGCGCGAGCGCTTCCATAACCGCCTCACCAGCTAGTTTACAATGCTTGTTTCTATCCTCATAAGGAGCAGGCGGAGCTGATGATCCAGGTAACGCTAGTCCAATCGCTTCAGAAACACAAGCCATAGTGTTAGCCGTAAACTGCCCGCCACATGCGCCCGCACTAGGGCAAGCAGCGTCAGTAAGTTCTTTGAGCTCCTCATCACTCATATTGCCAGCGTCGTTTTGACCAACAGCTTCAAAAACATCAACGATAGTTACGTCTTTGCCTTTGTGCCTGCCCGGTAAAATAGATCCACCATACATAAACACACTCGGCACATTGAGACGCAACATAGACATCATCATGCCTGGTAGAGACTTGTCGCAGCCAGCGATTCCAACAATCGCATCATAACAATGACCGCGCACCGAAAGCTCAACAGAGTCGGCAATTACTTCTCTAGACACAAGTGATGATTTCATTCCTTGATGTCCCATAGCAATTCCATCAGTGACGGTGATGGTATGAATCCCAAAAGGAATTCCACCAGACTCAGCGACTGCTTTTTTGACTATCACCGCTTGTCTTGGCAAGTCGACATTACAAGGCGCACTTTCGTTACCGCAATCAACTACACAAACAAAAGGCTTGGTCTCAAGATCATCCTTGCCAGGTCCTTGAGGGAAGGCATCAGTCTTGAGGTTCTTGAGCATAGTCAAACGCCCCTCACAACCGTGTACGTTACTGATGAATTTAGATGGTAGTTGTTTTTTGTCCATGGTGAATTAGTATAACAAGCCTTGCTATTTAGCTTAAAGAGAATTAATTACACCTTACTTTTGTATGTGCTAAAATGGCAATAGTTATATTTTTACAACTAAAGGTTTCTTTAGCTTACCTTTGGGTACAATATGACTATTATGGCAAAAGCAGTGAAATTATCAGAGGAACTAGTAGCAGAAGCAAAAAAACATGCGGCCGTGAACTGTAGGTCAGTACCTGGTCAAATTGAGTTTTGGGCCAAAGTTGGTAGAAACATGGAGGCGAACCCCGATTTGCCATATCAGTTCGTTGTAGATATTTTATTAGCCATGGAAGATGATACAGAACCGACTGAATATAAATTTGGACCATTGTGAGGATAGTAGAAGACAATAAATTTAAAAAAGTAGTCAAAAGACTGAATACAAATCAGAAGAAGGATTTGGACAAAGCTATTATGCTTATCATTTCTGAACCTAATATTGGACAAGAAAAAAGAGCTGACCTAAAAACGATACGTGTTCACAAATTCAAAATGGTTAATCAGCTTACATTGCTTGCCTATCACTATAATGACGAGTGTATAGTTTTAACTCTAATCTCCATAGGATCTCATCAAAATTTTTATCGAGATTTGAAATAACAGACTTGCTGCAAAAGGTTCAAGATCAAGGCTTGCTAGCCCCTAAGAGGGCATTCGAAGTTTATTCCGAATGTAGTGAAAACTCGAGAGCTCGCTCTCGGAGGATTGAACGGAATGACGATCAAAGTTTTGCCGTTTATTTTCAAAGAAAATAATCAATTTTGCGGATAAAACTCGGCGAGCTTGCTCCCGAGTGAGCAAAATTAAGGCAAAACTTTATTTTCATAAATGAGATTCAAGGAAGATGGAGAACCAAGATTTGATGGTATAGGAACGGAAGCCCCGAAACGCAGAACACAGATATTGGACGGTTTGGAGTAAGTCTAGGATTAGTGTTGACATTTCCCGCAAAAATAAGTCGATCTCCCATTTTGCCTAATTTGATGAATTGGTCTTGAACACTTGCTGCAAGGCATATCTAGTCTGTCATAGACCAAAAACTGATGTTGAAAATATCCCGCCTCACCATTTGGTTTGGCATAGTCCTTAAGAGTAGAACCACCAGCTTCAATGGCTCGCTCTAGAGTATTTACTATTGCTTTGTATAAATCAGTCGCTTCTTTTTTAGTTAAGCTACTTGCGATACGCTCTGGATGAATACCAGCCGAGAACAAAGACTCTGAAGCGTAAATATTCCCCACTCCAACAACAATGGATGAGTCCATAATCACAGACTTGATTGATTTGTTTCTATTTTTAACTAGCCTGAATAATTCAACACTGTTGAATTCTTTGGACAAGGGTTCAAGCCCGAGCTTTCTGAAGAACTTAAATTCTGAAAACTGCTCTTCGCGCAAAAGAGTAACTAAACCAAACTTGCGCGTATCATTAAAAACTAATATTGATTTATCGCGAAGCTCAATAATCAAATGATCGTGTTTGGCTTTGCTGTATTCATCGGGGTCAGGATAGACTCTCAAGCGACCACTCATACCCAAGTGAATTACGATAGTAAAACCCGAATCTAAATCAATCAAAATATACTTAGCTTTGCGTTTGACTTTAGTTATAGTCTTGCCTTTAACGGCGCGTGCAAAATCTTGTGGTATTTCTATTCGGAGTTTAGAGTTTAAGACTTGAGCCTTCGCAATAGCCAAGCCCTCAATTAGAGGAGCAATTCCTCTAACTACGGTTTCAACTTCTGGGAGTTCTGGCACTTTCTAATAGTAACTCGTCCTATATGAACAAGTTTTAATCCCCGGGCATGTATTACAGGTTGCGCAGAGCTAAAAATTTTGCTATAATGGATCCTATCAACAAATTTAACAAGTCCTTTCGAGGGGCTTTTTTTTTGTCTATTTTGGAGAAACCCGTATGTCAGATCCTGAGTTATATGACAGCATAATAATCGGCGCCGGCGCCGCAGGCTTCTTTGCCGCTATTGAAGCAGGTAAACGCGGACTCAAAGTCCTCTTGCTGGATCACTCTAATAAGATAGGCGAGAAGATCCGCATCTCCGGTGGTGGGCGTTGCAACTTTACCAATATTGGCGCAGGTCCAGAAAACTATATTTCTCAGAATCCGCATTTTTGCAAGTCAGCACTTGCGAGTTATACTGCCCAAGACTTTATAAACCTCGTCGAGAAACACAATATCCCTTATCACGAGAAAAAACTCGGACAGCTATTTTGTGATCGAGGTTCTGGAGATGTTATCACCCTACTGCATAGAGAAGCAGACAGAGCCAATGTAGAGATTCTCACCAATTGCAAGATCAGGGACTTTGGTCCTGAATCATATAAGGACGGTGTTTTTGAAATAGAAACTAGTCTGGGAGATTTTCAATCATCGTCTATTGTCATCGCAACTGGTGGTCTTTCTATTCCGCAAATTGGTGCAACTGACTTTGGTTATAAAACCGCTCGCAATTTTGGACTCAAGATTGTTGAACCGAAACCAGCTCTAGTACCATTCACTACTAAAGAAGATGTCTTTGCTGAACTAACAGGCATGAGCCTAGACACGGTAGTTAGCACTAACAAAACTAGCTTCCGGGAAAACATTTTGTTTACTCACAAGGGACTAAGCGGTCCAGCAATCCTGCAAATCTCAAGCTATTGGGATCATGGTGATTCAATAACTATTGATACCTGCCCAGATCGAGATCCATATCAAGAACTTGTCGATCTCAAAAAACAATCAACTAAACAAATTAAGAGCTTGCTTGATTATCCGGATAAGTTCATAGACAAGCTTGCTCGAGAATTTGACTTAAGTCAAAAAATCTCAGAAACCAGCAATCAATTCTTGCAAGAACTAGCGCACAAACTAAAGAACTGGCAAATTACTCCAACAGGCACTGAGGGCTTTGCCAAGGCTGAAGTGACTGTCGGTGGCGTTGATACCAATGACCTTAACTCTAAAACAATGGAAGCGAAGAAAGTCCCAGGGCTTTATTTTATTGGTGAAGTGGTTGATGTTACCGGATGGCTGGGTGGCTATAACTTCCAGTGGGCGTGGGCGTCTGGTTTTAGTGCAGGTAATAATTGTTAATCATTCGAATAAATAATTCACTAGTAGAGATTAAGGTTTAGCAATATTGATTCAATAGCAAAGTATTCAGCAGGATTCATATGCCTACCAAATTTTCTTGACCGGCATGGCCCAACGGATTAATTCTTTGTCGCAGACAAGCTGCTCCAAAATCTCAACCGTGGGCTCCCGTCCGGATCTACGAAAATTGAGGCATATGCAATCTCTGCTCCTTACAGCAAAGACTCACTTCAAATCTTTTATGACTTTACCTTATTAAAAGAAGCACAGCAAAACAATTTCTCAAAAAAGGTTTTGTAGCAAAGTGAGTATAGTTCAGCTTCAGAGAAGCTGCTGACTTTGCGAGATTGCTTTTTTGAAAATTCGTTTTGTTGTGCTTCGACACCATAGACAATAAATACAAAACACTTAAGGATGCACTGAAAAATGCAAAGTCTCAACCCTTATCTGTCACGTGCATCACACGGACAGAACCTTGTTCATGGACCCGACTAGAAAAACTTCGTTTTTTAGCGTGTCCTTAAGCCCTAGGATCACAATACTACGTACTCAGTAATCCTCTTGGCCATCCCACCAAAAATAAAATGATGCATAGGCAAAAGCATATACCAATAGACTCTTCCCCAAAGTCCTCTTGGTCTAAAACTCGCTTTTTGAATCAATACTGCTTGACCATCAGCAAGTTCTTTGATTTGAAACTCAAGCCAAGCCTCACCAGGTAATTTCATTTCAGCAAAAAGAATCAAGTGACGATCCGTTTCATCAGTCTTGAGCACTCGCCAAAAATCTAGTGCATCACCAGGTTTGAGCTGATTGTCACTTCTGCGACCACGCCTCAAACCGACGCCGCCAAAAAGCCTATCGACAAATCCTCTAAGTCGCCAAGCCCAGTCCATACAATACCAACCGCGCTTGCCGCCAATTGACCAGATATTGTTTTTTACTTCTGCTATATCACGATCAAAAATCACTTCTCGCCTATCAATCAAGACCCCATGTTCTGGCACCTTACACTCATCAAAACCATTCATAGTACTAGTGACCAATGAGTCCTTCCAGCTTGAAATCAGAGTATCACTAGAACTCACTGCAAGTGCACGCTCCAGCGCAACTTCATAAGAGTAAGGATTAATTGGAACAATTTGGTCGATACCATGATTTTTACAAATCACTTCATTTACTAAACTACTGACTAGGCTTTTTGCTAAATTAAAATTAGTTGCCGTAATAAAATATAGCCAATAAGAAGATAGTCCAATAGAAAGAAATGGTACCGGAATCATCAATCGCTTAAGTCCACGCACTTTGGCATAGCCCTGGAGCATTTGTTTATAGTTGAGAATATCAGGTCCGCCAATATCAAAAACCCTGTCATAGGCTTGTTCTTGAGCAATAACTCCAGTAAGATACTGAATCACATTAGCTACTGCAACAGGCTGGCAGCGAGTATTAAGCCAGCGTGGCGTCAACATCACAGGTAGCTTTTCAACCAGGTCTCTTATCATCTCAAAAGATGCGCTACCTGAACCTATAATAATGGCAGCTCGCAAAACAGTAAGATGACAACTTGCTTCAGCCAAGATCTTTTCAACATTATTACGAGAACTCAAGTGCTTGGATAAATTATCAGCATTACTAATACCTCCAAGGTAAATTATTTGCTTGGTATTTGTTAAATTGATGGCAGTCGCAAAGTTGCTTGCCGTCTGGGCTTCAAGCTTGGCAAAATCATCAGAGCCGCCCATTGAATGAACTAAGTAATAAGCTATGTCAATTTCTTTAGGCAATTCTACTTTCTTGAGCAAGTCGCCTTCTATCAGCTTGACTTCTCCATTGAATTTACTATGATCAAAACGGCTTGCATTGCGCACCAAAGCAAATACCTCGTGTCCTTGTTTTAATAAATCAAC
>JABHOV010000090.1 GCA_018695135.1 Candidatus Melainabacteria bacterium
ATAAGGGCTGGTATCGCCGAAGAAAGTAGGGAGTTCAATTCTCCTCCTCGGCACCATCTTTATGTTTACCTATTCGATACCGCACAAAGCTACTAAAGCTTTGTTTCGCTGTCTTAAACAGTCGCTCTGATGACTATGTCATCAATTTCGGGTCTCAGTAACGCTTCATTGATAAGGGCTGGTATCGCCGAAGAAAGTAGGGAGTTCAATTCTCCTCCTCGGCACCATCTACATGGTCATTAAGTTGCGTGCGTCTGTAAATATTTCATCAATAAAATCTTGACCAATCTTGAGCTTTAATTCTGAAAGTAATTTTTTATTAGTCTTGATAAAAGCCTTATAGTTATTTTTATCTTTTAATCTACCAGCCTCTAGAATTGCTCTAGCAAGATCTATAATTTGATTATATTTGTTTAGTTTATTATTCTCTTGTGATTCTTGATTGGCGACGACAGAGATGATTTTTTGAGGTAGTCCCCAGATTTCAAGTACCCTTGTCGATAGTTCAAGATGGTTATACCCCAAGAGTTCAATCTCTTGTTTTAAGCGTTCGTTATAACTCAAACTTTGATTAATTGCTTTGTATTCTTTTGGATAAAAATTCATTATTGCAAATAATCCATATTGTTGCATCATCGCTGCCATAAAAACATCCTCGCAGAATTCAGTTTCTTCACTTAATTGGATTGCAATTCTTTTTGCAGCAAGTGCAGTAAAAATGGCATTAAACCATTGTTCTCTATTAGTGCTTACATTACGCAATGCTGTAAGTACTGCAATACTCTTGAGGACGTTGAAACCAAGTACATCAACAATCTCTGTTAATGAGACTAGTTTGCGGCATGAGCCCAAGGCTGCTGAGTTTGCATATTTAAATGCGTTAGCAAACAATACTTGATCCAAAGCAAACAAATGCAAGACATCGTCTCGTGTCGTCGCCGGATTATCTATAATACTGATTAATTTGGTTACTGCCGGCGAACTCGCTGGCAAACTATCCAGTTTTTTTGCTATATCTTCTTCTACTAATGGCATTCTCTACTCCCGATGATCTAGACCTTACATCCTATATTGACAGGTTTGGTTAAGAATCAGTTAAAAATGAGTGAAATAACTAGGTTTTTTCATTTAGTTTTTGAAATACTAAGAAATAGACAATATGGAAAACTAAATCCTTGTATAGACGTCTATAGAAGCTATGCCTTTGCGTAAAATCACTAGACTTGTTCTAATTATCCTGCTTCTGCAACCAGCCCTTGTTTCTCGGGCCGCCACTGCCACTGCCACTGCGCTCATTGGTACGTGGAGTATTTTTGATTCAGCTGATCAATTGATAGACACCATCGATATTACTGTTGCGGTTTCTAAGAAAAATAGTTCGCGTTTTAGTTACACTCAAGGCTCCCATGAAAACCTGCAAGAAAATTCTTTACAAGGATTTCTGTTTGGTGATTATATAGTTTTTGATTTGATCAATATGGGTTTTGCGCAGACTTATATTGCCGAAATAGACTTTGAGAATAATACAGGACCAGGTGTTGAAGTCAAAACACAAGTAGCAGCTTGTACTACTGTTGGTATCAATGAAGCTCTGGTTAAAAAGAAACACAGAAATAGATTAGCTGTAGATTCAGCTCAGTGTAATGCTTCTAGTTTCTTTGCTTCAAGTTTGTCGACGATCAAGTTTGTGAAATCTGGAGCTGATATTGATACTGTTCCAACAACTAACACGGCTTCTGAAGCTATTCTGAGTGCAGAAACAAAATACCAAAACAAAATAGAAGGTGTTTGGTCAATTGCTGGAAACAATCCAAGTATTAGAAGAAGGCTTGTGATTAAAGATCTTGCAGCGCATCATCTTGGTTATAGTTTTACTTATCGTTTGTTGAATAATTCAACCAAGCTTGGCAATATTAGTGAGAGTGACTTCCCGTCTGCAAACCGAGATGGTTTCATCGTTAATAACTATATGATGATCAACTCAAGTCGTTTTGATAAGCCTAATGAGCTCTTTTTGCTTAAACTCAACGGTTCAACGCTGAAATCTGCTAGTGGAAAAGAATTGAGAGCAAGTAATGCTGATTGCTTCCCTCTGAAGACTCCAACGGCGAATATCAAGGTTTGTACACCCAATGATTCAAGTGCGAAGACGGTGAATTTGGTGTCGCGCATCGGTGGTCGATCAGCAAATAAAGTTGAAACAAATCTAAGTATTGATTTTTAGCTGCCAAAGTACTAAAATGGGTAACTTACGTGGCTAGAAAAGATACTACTATCGTTCTCAAATTTGGTGGCAGCTCTGTAGCTGATGTCAAATGTATTGAACGTATATCAAAGATAGCTCTCAAAGAAGCGCAAGAGCACAATGTGATTGTGGTAACTTCTGCTATGGGCAAGTCAACTAATCAATTAATTGACTTAGCTAATCAAGCTTGTCCTGGTTGCTCTGGGCGTGAATTAGATATGTTGCTTGCAACAGGTGAGCTAGTTTCTATTTCATTAACTGCAATGACTATTCAAAGACTTGGACATGCAGCGGTTTCATTAACTGGCTGGCAAGCAGGTTTTGTAACTGAGTCATCTCACAATAGAGCAAGAATCGCTGAAATTAAGTGTGATCGAATTAACAAACATCTTGATCTTGGTGAAATAGTTATTGTGGCTGGTTTTCAAGGAATCACCGAAGATGGTGAAGTGACAACACTTGGACGCGGTGGATCTGATACTTCTGCAGTTGCTTTGGCAAGTGCTTTTAATGCGGATCGTTGTGATATTTACACAGATGTTGATGGTGTTTTTACTACTGACCCTAGACTTGTTAAAGAAGCAACAAAGCTCTCTCATATCAGTTACGAAGAGATGATAGAGTTAGCGAGCCTTGGTGCTAAGGTCTTGCACCCGCGCTCTGTTGAGCTTGCCAAGAAATATAATATAGATTTGCGTGTGCGTAATAGTTTTAATTCAGAGAACGAAGGTACTAGAGTTATAAGTTTAAAAAGGATGTTAGATATGGAATTAACCAAAGCAGTTACTGGAGTCGCGCTTGATACTAAGCAAGCAAAGATCGCAATTATCAATGTTGCTGATAGACCGGGGATTGCCAGCAAGGTGTTTGGCGAACTTGGCAAAAATAAAATCAACGTCGATATGATCATTCAATCGGTGCCGCGCGATGGCATTAATGATATTGCATTCACTGTGCCGCGTGAAGACATGGAACTTGCAAGGAAGACTTGCGAAGAGATACTCAAAGATATAGAAGGTAGTAAAGTCGAGGCCGATGATGATATTGCGAAGGTCTCTATTGTTGGTGCTGGTATGTTGAACAGACCTGGTGTCGCATCGAATTTATTTGAGACTCTTTCAAATGCAGGTATCAATATACAAATGATTTCAACAAGTGAGATCAAAATCAGTTGTCTTATTGACGAAGTTAATGCAGAAAAAGCCGTACAAGTGATTCATGATGCTTTTGAACTTGAGAAGAGTAGTGAACCGATTATTGTATAGCATCAAGTGAATGGGGCAGAGGGATTGTTCTCTCCTCTTCTCATTTTTGCTATAATTAAATTGCAATGAGCATCATGGAAACTATCAGCCTAGACATTAAACAAATCCAGCAACTTTTGCCGCACCGCTATCCTTTTGTGATGGTAGATAGAGTTGAAGAGCTGGTGCCTGGAAAATCAGCGTTTGGTTTTAAAAATGTTTCTATTAACGAACCACATTTTCAAGGACATTTCCCTGATCTACCTATTATGCCTGGTGTGCTTCAGCTTGAAGCAGCAGCTCAACTCTCTTGTATGGTGATGTTGAGTATGGAAGAGTATAAGGATGGCTATCTTGGAGTCTTTACTGGATTAGATTCAGTGAAGTTCCGTCGTATGGTTGTGCCAGGTGACAAACTAGAAATCAAAGTCTCTTTGAACAAGTTTAGATTTCCTTTTGGCAAGTTTGATTTTAGGGCTGAGGTTGGCGGTGAGCTTGCTGTTGAAGGTGTGCTTAGTTTTGCTATGCAGAAGACTGAAGCTTTGAGGGCTTAGTTTCGTGAAACCATGTCAGTGTGACTTGTAGGTTCAGTTTCACAAGATAGTAATGAACCTCTATACGTATCATTAGTTGGTGGAATTAAGTATGCCAATCTGATTTTATTCTCTCCTTGTTCAATTTCGTTATAGTCAACATGGCTTGGTTGGAAATCATCGTTCAAGTCTACGCTTATAACAAAATCATTTGTTTGTTGTTGATCTGTGATTTTGAACCGGGGAGTTATATTTAAAGCAAGATCAGCTAGCTCATGATCAAATTCTTTTCGGAATACAGCTGTCAATCCTGCAAAAGCAATTTGATATTGTTTTCCTGCTAGTTCAAAATTTTGCTCAGGTAAATTTGTAATATCAAAATCTATTTCTACCCCGGCGTCTACTCGTTGTACACGTGCTAATTGTTGATTAATTAAGTACATGAATGTTTGAGCATTTTTATCGAAATGTTGTTTTTGGCAGTGCTTTTCAATGTAAGTTCGCACTTCGTCAACTTGTAAAATTTGTTTACTGAGTGAACTAAATAATTGATAAAGATCAGTAACTACTTTAAGGTCATCAGCAGTAATTGAACTTGGATTACCGATTTTAGCTAAAGAATCACCGATTCTTCGAAAATTGGTTAATTGTTTTCTAGCAAACTTTGGAATTTCCAAAGCTTTAGTTTGAGGAAGCTTGTTAGCTTGAGCTTGCCTGAAATCTGGTGCTAGGGAAATTAGATTTTGCTCTAATAAATCAAAGTAAAGCAACATTTGATCTCATTATACATAAGATTAATCCGAGATACTTGAACTTATCTAGAATTTACCTATCGCCATAGATAAAGTAACATAGTTATTGAGTTATGAGCACAAAAGCTGTCGATCTAGATTTACTAAATAGTTTTCACCCGAGAAGTCACTTTGCTGGAAGGTCAGCATTGTTGCAGGCCGTTAAGTTCTTTATACTGGCTGCAGTGTGGATTTCTATTGTTTTTGTTGCTGCTGCAGGTGCAGGTGTTACATTCGCTTGGGTTTTACCGAAGTTATTGATTGAAGTTTTACCAGGAATGGTTGGGCTTGATATTGAGCTTGCAATCAAGATTAGTGAGATTCTTGCTTACTTGGCGCCAACAGTAACAATTGCAACAGTAATCCCTGTCAACGCTATGTTCATGGTGCTTTGCGAGCGTAAGTTCTTAGCGCTACTTACTATGAGAATTGGACCAGATAAAGTGGGACCAAACGGATTCTTGCAAACTTTTGCTGATGCATTCAAATTATTATTCAAGGAAGACATCACTCCTGCTGGTGCTGACAAATTATTATTCACACTAGCGCCGGCATTATTTTTTGCACCTGCGATGGTTGTGTTCTTACCGCTTCTTTCAATTGCTTCAAACAACACTGGCGTTTTTGTTACAACTGATATAGATATCGGTTTAATTTTCATGCTTGGTTTTGTGTCACTGGGCACAATGTCACTAGTTATGGGCGGTTGGGCTTCCAACAATAAGTACTCACTAATGGGTGGACTTAGAGCTGCAGCTCAAGCAATTAGTTATGAGATCCCAATGGTACTTGCAATGATTGCAATGGTTTTGGTTTCTGGCTCTATGAACTTAGTTGAAATTTCTAATGGGCAAATTGGCGGCTTGATGAACTGGAATATTTTTGGTAATGGACATCTTCCAAAAGCATTGAATATTTTTGCTAGTTTCCACGGTAATGCTCAAGAAGGTTTTGTGTCTCTACTTTTTGCTGGACTTTGCGTGGCTTTATTTTTGATCTTTATAGTAGCTTCAACAGCTGAAGTGAATCGTATTCCTTTTGATCTTCCTGAAGCTGAGTCTGAACTTGTTTCTGGATTCAATACAGAGTACACCGGCATGAAGTTCGCTTTATTCTTCTTGGCTGAGTACACTAACTTATTTATCGCTTCCGGGATTGCAGTAATTCTCTTTCTTGGTGGATCACACTTGCCAATTAGCGTAGCTGCTGAAATACAGCTCTATGATATGCTTAGCAACTTTAGTGTGAGCCTTCCTGTAATTGGTAACCTGGGTGGGATTCTTAGTCATCTCAATATAGTTTGGATTTTAACTTCAGTAGTTTTGTTACTTAAGATCTATTCAATGTTCTTAGTGGCAATTTGGATTAGAGCGACTCTGCCTCGTTTGAGACAAGACCAGTTGATGGAATTTGGTTGGAAGTATTTGATTCCACTTAGTTTAGGTATAATTTTCTTAGTTACTCTCTGTTTGGAGTATCTTGGATAAAAAGGGTAAAGATTTTATGGCAATTGAAACTATGGAAAAACAAAAAACACAGGTAGATGGCACCTCTTGTCAGGCGACGTCCACTGCAAAATATGATTTTGCAGGACATCTAGAAAAAATATTAGAGACGGCAGTTAAGCCAGTAACAAGAACAGTCGATGGGCTCTATAACATCTTCCTTGGTATGTATACTGTGCTTAAGAACACAACTCGTGATCCAATCACCAGTAGCTATCCAACTAAAATGCCAGAGCTTTATAGTCGCTCGCGTCATAGGCTAGGACTCAATGTTGATCCTGATACAGGAGAGCATCTTTGTATCGCTTGTAAGCTATGCGAGAGAATCTGTCCAGATGCTTGTATCTCTGTGATTGCACACCCTGATGTTAAAGCCAAGTCATCACAGTTCTATATTGATCATGGTCTGTGTATGTTCTGTGGTCTTTGTACAGAGGTTTGCCCGACTGATTGTATTATCAACACGGTTGATTTTGAGATGTCTACTGAGACTCGTGAGGATTTAGTTTATGATATTCGCAAACTAACTCTTACTCAAGAACAATCTAGAAATTATTTCCAGATGAAGGGTTACAAAACTAAGCGTCAAAAAGCAGAAGAGAAATTAATGGCTGATCCATCTAAAAAAGCACCTGCAGAAGGTGGTATCTGTCACAAAGCTGTTGATGCGGCTTTGGATGCAATGGGGGTTACAGCAGCGGCGTAAGCGTCATTGAAAGGAATAAATTATGGCAACATTGAATGTATTGTTTGGAACCGAATCAGGTAACTCAGAAAAATTAGCTCAAAGTATAGAGCTTACTGGTAAAGAAATTCTCAAAAAGGCTGGCGACGCTGTCAAGTTTGATGTAGTTCGCAAGAACCTTAAAGATGTCAAAGTAGATGATCTTGCTGCTATGGACAACGCTGTAATCATAATTTCAACTTGGGGCGAGGGTGACCCACCGGCTTCAGCCGAAAAGTTTTGTTTAGATATTTACAAAGCATCAAGTCCAGATCTTTCCAAACTTAACTACACTGTACTTGCAATGGGCGATACTGCTTATGAGGATTTTTGTGGCTGTGGTCGCCAAGTCGATGAATCAATTGCCAGACTTGGTGGTAAATCAATAATGGATCGTAAAGATATGGATCTAGAGTTTGCTTCAGGTTTTGAAAAATGGTCAGTGGAGTTTTTTACTAAGATGGCTCCGCTTTTGAAGGGTTAGTTGATTTTTTCTTTCGAGTAAAGTAGTAAGCAACATAAGCAAGGGCTATTGTAATTAATACCATTGGTGATAATGCGAGTGCCATTTCCGTTATAGTTGGTTCATACATCTTCTAGCTCCTTTATTTCTTGATACATGGCTATTGTAGCACCGATGATTATGGCTAAAACCCCTATCAATAATGCTATGAATGAAAAGACAAATTGACCTATTGAATTATTATTTCCATTAAATACGTTTGTTAAGAATTGCCCCATGGGAATAGTAAAGCCAAAGCCAAAAAATTGACAAATTTGCGTTAGATATTTTTGCAAGCTTTCGGTCATCTAGTTAATTATGACAAAACAGGCTTTAAGTTGAAAGGGGATCTACCGAGATGCGGACTTGAGGATTTTGTTAGAGGAACTGAGAACGGCAATTGGGTGACGAAGTCACCTTGAGTGCAAAACTGAATCTAGCAATAAAAGCATGAGTTGCTTTTTTGTGATATCTACAAAAACAACTTAACAGCAATCACCAATAAAAACAAAGCAATCCCTATCCTGAATTTATCCTGTGGAATTTTATCAACTATCATTTTGCCAGCTTGAACTCCAGCAAAAGAAACTAAAACACAAACTAATAGATCTATGTAACTTAGTCCCAGTAAATTATCGAGTTTAAGCCCTTCTTGAAAATAACTATAAAGTCTCGAGCTATCAATTAGTATCAGAAGCAGTGCAGAGTTGGCTAAATAAATTGCTTTGGGTAGATTGAATGCTGAAAGAAATGCACCGCGTATCGCACCGCCCATTCCAAAGATCCCTGCAACAAAACCAGATAGCGCGCCGCCAATAGAGCCTGTGAAATAATTAAATGAGATTTTGAATTTGGGATTAAGTCCTAAGAAAACTGCATAAGCAAATAAAAATCCAGCAATGCTTTTTCTAATTAGAACTTCATCTACTATAAAAAATGTCTTAGCACCAAAATAAGCAGCGATCATTCCTACTAAACCAAAACTCATGACCAGCTTGAGGTCAAAGCCCTTGCGAAATAAAATCAATCTCCACAAGGCGTTAAACCAATGAATTATAGAAACAAAGAATAATACCTCTGCTGTAGGATAGTAAAACATCAAGACTGGCATCATTATGGTGGATGTACCAAAACCAGTGATTGTGCCTAAGATGCTGGCTATTAAAATGAGAAGCCCAAGTAGTAACATCTAGATGATTATACACAGTTTCTGTTGTAGTTATTTCTGTGGTGTGTAATATAGGTAATTTGAGAGAATCTAACTTTCTTCCGTCAAGGAGTCAAAGCTCTTTCGTTATCGGACCATAGCCCTGAGGGTTTTTGTTGTTTTTGCTTAGCAAAAACGAATAGGAGACCTCAACCCGAATGCCTCAAGAGCTTTGCACTCCTTGACTAATGACCTCTAGACTTTGCTTGAGCGTCGAGAAAGTAGAGAAGCTAAGCAGCAGCGTTCATCAATTCAGCCATCTTCGCAACATTAGTGCGCACTGAATCTGCTGATGATTGAAGCTCTTTAAGTTCAGCGTCAGTTAATTTAAGTTGAAGAATTTCTTCGATACCATCTTTACCAAGCTTGGCTGGTACACCGACATAAACTCCATCGATGCCATACTCACCAGTGAGCATGCATGAGCTAGGAAGTATTTGTTTACGGTCTGTAAGAATTGCTTCAATCATTTCTACTGAGCTGGATGCTGGAGCGTAGAAAGCTGAACCGGTACCTAGTAGGTTGACTATTTCGATTCCACCTTTTTTGGTACGTTCGATAATTTCATTGACTTTAGCTTCTGGAAGTAAGTCAGGAAGTGGGATTCCGGCTACCGTTGTGTATCTTGCAACTGGTACCATGTCATCACCGTGACCGCCCATTACACAAGGCTGGATGTTTTTAATTGATACATTAAGAGCTTCAGCAATAAAGAATGCCATACGAGAACTATCTAGCACTCCTGCCATACCAATAATTTTGTTGTTTGGCACACCTTTGGCTGAAAGAATTTGGTGAGTCAGTTGAGTCATCGCATCAACCGGATTAGAAACTGTAATAAAAATTGCGTTTGGTGAGTGTTTGTAAGCTGCTTCAATACAGCCCTTGACGATTGCGGCGTTTTTTGCTAGTAAGTCATCACGACTCATTCCTGGTTTGCGGGCTAAGCCTGCAGTCATTAATACAACGTCTGAACCAGCGCTTAATGAATAATCATCGCCACCAACAATCATGCGGTCATGAAGCTCAACTGGTCTTGCTTCCATTAAGTCAAGAGCTTTGCCTGCAGCAACCCCGCCCATAATATCTAAGAGGACGACATTTGCGATGTTTTTTTCAGCTAGTCTTTGAGCTGCTGTCGCCCCTACATTACCGGCACCTATAACTGTTACTTTTGCTTGTTGCATACTTATAGTTTATACCGCAGGACTCGATTCCACAAACAATAATGCGTATTACCTTGTTGCGAGTGAGATAATATTGTTAAACTAAGTACTATGACAAAATTACTCGATGCAGCAATACCTCAGCTAAGAGGCTTGATCACGTCTTTAGTACCCCAGATTCAAGGGGCAGGTGTTCATCATGCAAGTTTTGTTCCTACTGCTATGGAGCACACTGAGACTGGGCGTCGTTTAGTTAGAACTTTGTCTAAAGATATAGCTAATAACTCAATTGAATCAGACCAGCAACTTAGTGCTGTTGCTGGTCTCGGAAATCTTTTAAGATCTGTAGCACAGCGCTTAATGGTAAGCACGAGACTCAAGCAACTCATCTATCGAGTAGAGAATTTCAATCGGGATCTTCAGGTAAAAAGTATAGATCGTAATAGAGCATCTAAGGCAATTGGTTCTGAATCCCGCTGTGATACTTTGATAGAGCTAAAGTGGCGTTGTGGAGCAGATTCAATGCTGATAGATCAAGGCAAACTATTGAATGAAGGCATTATATGGGTGAGAGCTATTGCTGATAGTTGTATTCGTGATACAGCAAATATTTTCCAAGGTGATTCCTTTGTGAGCCCTTTGTTTCAGTGTAGTGACTATGCTAAGCCTGTTACAGTCAATTGTATGTTCAACTCTCGTGATATTCCAGGTCTTGGGAAATTAATAGCTAACCTGAAGGGTAAGCTGGATAGACCTGCTTACCCTTTAAGTTAATCGATAATTTATTATTAGTCCTTTGGACCTAATAGCTATGCTAATATCTAGCCATGATTTCACAATGGAGTGGAAACTAAAAGGATATATAATGACTACTATGATTCAGAACAATCGAGCTAGATTAAACCTTGCCAAGGCAAGCCATAACCTAAAAACAGCACAGCTATATGAACTTGCCATCAAGAATGGCGAAGCTCAGCTTAGTGATAGGGGTGCTCTTGTTACCAATACTGGTAAACATACCGGTAGATCTGCTAACGATAAGTTCATTGTCAAGGATGCTGAGACGGAAACTAAAGTCAATTGGGGCAAAATCAATAAGCCAATTTCAATAGAAGCTTTTGCCAGAATTCGTGATGAGGTTTTGGATTATTTGAGCACGAAAGAACTTCATGTGCAAGATACTATTGCTGGTGCTGACCCGAAGAACTGTGTCTATGTTGAAATTATTACAGAGACAGCCTTCCATGGTTTGTTTGCACGTAACATGCTCTCTTCTCTCAATACCAATTCTGCAGTACTTAGTTATGGTGAAGATGTGATTGATGCTTATAAGGCAGAATATTCTGTTTACCACGCGCCGCATTATCAACTTGATCCAAGTAAGGAAACTGAATTGAATTCAGGTACAGCGATTTTGGTGAATTATTCAACCAAAGAAGTTGTCATTGTTGGGACAGAGTATGCCGGTGAGATCAAGAAATCAGTATTTTCGCTTTTAAATTACCTCTACCCGCAACGCGGTATTATGCCAATGCACTGCTCGGCTAATGCTAGTGAGCATGGTGAAGTAAGTATTTTCTTTGGACTTTCTGGAACTGGCAAGACTACACTTTCTGCTGATCCTGAGCGTAAACTAATTGGTGATGATGAGCATGGTTGGTCTGATGAGGGTGTTTTTAATTTTGAGGACGGTTGTTACGCTAAATCAATAGCGCTTACACCGCGCTCGGAGCCAGAGATTTATGCTGCTTCATGTCGTTTCGGGGCAACAATCGAGAACGTAGTTATGAATGACAAGCGCGAGCTTGATTACTTCGATAAATCAATTACCGAAAATGGACGAGTCTCATATCCGATTCATTTTATTCCTAATTCACTTTTTGGTAGATTTGTGCGCAAGCAACCCAAGAATATAATTATGCTTACTTGTGATGCCTTTGGTGTTTTACCTGCAGTGTCAAAATTGAGCCCAGAAGAAGCTAGCGAACATTTTATGCTTGGCTATACAGCGAAGATCCCTGGCACAGAGATGGGAGTAACTGAACCCAAGGCTGTCTTTAGTCCTTGTTTTGGAGCACCGTTCATGCCGCTAGCTCCTAAGGTCTATGGCGACTTACTCAAGGATCGTATCTCTCATGCCAAAGTTAATTGTTGGCTAGTCAACACTGGCTGGGCAGGCGGCAAGTTTGGAGAAGGTAAGCGTATGCCATTAAGCCTGACTAGGTCTATTATTCATAGAATCAATAATGGTAGCTTGGCACAAGTTAAGATGGTTAAACATCCGATACTTGGTCTTGAAGTACCTGAAAGTATTGATAGTCCTGAAACTCAATGGCGTGATCAGGCTGAATATAAGAAGGCTGCAGAGAGTTTAATGACTTTGTTTAAAGAGCAGCAGGATTAATAAGTAAAGCTCTTTTGGTTCGAGATAAAAGCATGATATTATTGTGTTTATGTCCGCACAACCTATCGCACTTTTAGATCAAGTAAGCCAATGGAATTCACTAAAAGAGTCTGGAAAGTCAAATGATTTCACTCTAGGTTTATTGACTGACGTAGTTGGTAGCTTTATTAGTAGTTAAGCGGCAAGTGATAAGAGCTTAACTATAGGTGATATTAGATCCGCTGCTTTTAAAAAGTTAGCAAATATGCCTGTTCTGGGAAATGCTTTTCTTGATCATCTGAAACCTGAACAGCTCAAAGATAAAACTGATACTTCCTTCACTAACGATGAGCTAATGGAAGAAAGTCCACTTTATAAATTGATTGCTGGAGCTGAGTTCAATGGACCAGATGGAGTTAGTTTTGATCCTGTTGCGAGGACTCTGATTCTTCCCGTGAAACTGGTTGCTGATGAGTATGATTTATATATTTCAGGTTTGGATAGAAATCATGTCGAGATTTCGAGTAGTGTTGTTGAGCAGAATGGAGCTAATGCTCATCTGCAAGCTCGCGATCTTGCTGGAATTAGAATCTTTGCAAAAAGAAAACCGAGTGAAGAGGTTCTATCTTCTTTAGGGATCGCAATTAATAAAGAGACTAAGTCGATGCCTTTATCTAGGCTTGCTGACTATAAAACTGATATTAATCAAATGCTTGTTAGGCTAGCTAAAGAAATTATAGAACGTAAACATTTGATAACTAACCCAGATTAGTTTGATGATCTGCAATCGTTTCAACCAAGGCATCACAACTAGACCTGTCTAAAGCAGACACCAACTGTGGTTGATTAGCTGCGTATCTCTCAGTTAAGCCAGCAATATAAATTAATTTATCTTCTTCACTAAGGTGATTAAGCCTATCGAGTTTATTAAAAACAAAAATTCTTTGAGTAGTTTTACCTTCGAGCAATTCATCAAGAATCTCTTCAACTACTTTGATCTTGAGATGGATGTTTTTGTCAGAGATGTCGATGACATGCAGGATCAAATCAGCATCAACGATTTCAGCAAGGGTGGTTTTGAAGGCTTGTATTAGGTCTGGGGGGAGGTCTTGAATGAAGCCGATGGTGTCAGCGAGTCCTACCTTTTGTTTGTAATCATCGCCCAGGTAAAGCTCACCTATCTTAGAATCTAAGGTTGCAAATAATTCGTCTGCGATATAAACATCTTTCTTGCGAGTGAGCGTTTTAATGAGTGTGCTTTTGCCAGCATTGGTGTAACCTGCTAGAGCAACTGTTTTCATGTTGCGATCGCGACGCTGATCTCTTTGTCTTTGCTGAATACCAGCATATTTTTTGATCTTCTCTTTGACGATTTGTTCGCGTTTGCGCAGGTGACGTTTCATCATCTCAGTATTGGATTCACCAGCACCAACAGAGCCAATACCACCAGCCTGGCGAGAGAGCTCTAATCCCATGCCAAAGATACGAGTACCCATATGCTTGATGCTAGCTAGTTCAATTTGCAACTTGGCTTCAGCTGTGCTTGCGTGCTTGTCAAAAATCTTGAGGATGAGGTCGACTCTATCCCAAACTTGAATCTTGCGCGGTGTTTCAAAACGTCCTTCTTCTTTGAGTCTGGCAATTTCTAAATCAGTAATATATTCAGCCAGATTGTCTATCTGCCTAGGTTTCATTATATTATTGAGAATTACTAGGTCAAAATCCCCATTAAGGTCTTCATAAATCTCATCAATCTTACCAGTCCCTATAAATGTCTTATAGGCTGGCTTTGAGCGTTTCTGAAAAGCTTTGAGGGCGGTTGCGCCACCATAAGTCTTGACTAGGCTTTCAAGTTCTTCAAGTCTCAGTTCAGCTTCCGCTATGTCTGTTTGTGGATCTATTACGTCGATTAATACAGCTTTTTCTGTCACTAGGCTGTCTCTTTAATATCGCGCATGCTATTTGCAACCTTGACTATACGATCTGCAACTTGTTCTAGCTTAGCTTCAGAAAGTCCACAAGTTGGAATTCTCAAAAACTGATCTGAGATAAGCGGTGCATAGAGCTGACTTGCTAAGAGCTCTTTATAAAAGACTTGAGCGAATGTACTGTTCTGGTATTTATTGTCATTAATCATCAAACTAATAAAAAAACCACTATCAGGTCTAATGAGCTTAAATTCCTCTGTTAGCCTGCCTTGCATAGCCTCAATGAAAAAGTCACGACGCTTGTTCATTAATTGCGAAGTTGTTTTTTGCCATTCATGAACATTGCTTAGTTTCTTTGGATCTTGCAAGATTGCTTGAGTTATTGCTTGACCTGGTCTTGAAGCATTACTGAAAGTACCTCTAATACAACCACCGGCGGTATCTCGCCACTGACTCACGGCTTCATCATCACTACTTAATAAAGTAGCAACTCCCACTCTCGCTCCATACATCGCAAAACTCTTAGAAACAGTTCCAGCAATTACTAGTTTGAAATTGGGGCTGTTGATTTGTTTGAACAGATTGGGGATAAAACTTAATCGATAGTAGTCCTTACCCTCTGGTCCAAAATCAAGATAGGCAGTATCTAAAATTATAAGAATCTCTCTATCATTGTATTTGGAAAGAATCTCACCAATCTCATTCCATGCATCCACTCCAAAATCCTTACCCAGTGGATTGTCAAAAGGTGTATTCATTACCAAAATTATTTTGGCATCATCTTTAAAAGCAATTAGATTTTTGATAGTAGTTTCAAAAGCAACTAGGTTGAAGTTTCCTTCAGCATCAAGAATATCAAAGTTGATAAGAGGCTTGCGTTCAATAGCTAGAGTGATACTATCGTAGCCAGCCCAATGCGGGCTATGAGTAATAATTTGGTCTTCTTTACTGGTACAAGCAAGCAAGGTTGTTGCAATAGCATTAGTGCCGCCAGAAGTGACAAGTTCTGCCCTTGCGATTCCTGATTCTTTGAGGGCTTTAGCAATATCAGCACCAAGAATCTCTTCACTCATCAATTCAGGAAGTCCAGCGATACCAAAACTAGAAGCATAAGCCATATCGACTTTGTCATTGACTTCACGTGCTGCTTCAATTACTGCTTCTGGAATTAATAATGAACCACTATCATCAGCTGCTGAGCCAACAATTGCAGTGAGTTTGTTTTTGTCGCTATCTTGAGCAGCCATTTGGATAAGCCCCATAATGGGATCTTTGGTTACTCTGGCGCTTGTCTCATAAAACGGCATAATTAATATTGTACAATAGACTTGGTCTAGGATGCCCAATAGCTGCGTTATACTCATCTATATGAATCCTCATTGGCGGCTCAGTCAGCTCCGGTGCTCAACAATGAGCAAGCCTTGCACTTGAACATTTGTGAACAAGTCCAAGACTTGGTAAGGACTCAGCCGTCATTGCGAAGAGTGGAACGATGAAGCAATCCAATGCATAATCTCTGTAGATAGCTTTGACTCTGCATTAGATTGCTTCAACCTAAAGGTTTCGCAATGACCATTAAAACCATGATCAAATTCATTCAAAACCTTTATTACTTTTCTTGGCTAAGCGTCTTAGCTCAATGGATTAGTTGTACTATTTTTTTAAGACCATATTTTCATTTGATCAAAAACACTCAAATAGAGTTTGTTGGCATGAAGCCTGACCCTAATGAGAACTATATAGTTGTTTCCAATCATCGTAGTTATAGCGACCCGCCGCTTTTGGGTTTCGCTATTGACAGACCAACAGCCTTTGTCGCCAAACAAGAATTATTTTCAAATCCTTTTCTCTACTTATATATGGTGCTCACCAGCACGATTGCTATTAACCGAGAGAACCCAGAATCCAAGACTTTTAAGGCAGCCAAAAAAGCCCTTAGTACGGTGACTGCTTTGGGAGCATGGTCACTTGGGATTTTTATTGAAGGTACTCGCTCTAAGGATCCAGATAAATTAGGTCAACCCAACAAAGGTGCAATGTTTTTAGCGAAGTTAACCAAGTCTAAAATTATTCCAATAGGAATTAGTTATAGAGGCGAGAAGCAAATTATTGTCAAAATTGGCGAGCCCTATGAAATAGACTACAAGGCAGATCTGGATGACCAAAGTTGGGATTGTTTAGAGAAGATAGCGGGGCTTTGTGATTATCAGCTGCCTGAGAGAGCTTAACTATACTGCATCATCATTGCATCGTATCTTCTTGAGACTAAATCCCAATCAATAATCTCAGTAAAAGTATCTATATATTTATTTTTGTCTGTACCAAAGTCAGTAGTGTAAGCATGCTCATAGACATCAAGCGCAAGAATTGGCATGACGAAATTAGGAAAGTTGGCACTATGATCTTCGGTGCCGTAGTTAATTAATTTACCGTTGAGTAAATTGAGTGCGGTGATTGACCAGCCCTTGACTTGAGTTGCGATATTGGTTAGGTTGCGGTAGTAAGAATCAAAACTTCCATAGCTTTCGTTGATTGCTTTAGCGAGTGCCTTAGACGCTTTGCTTTTGGTGCTGTTCATATTAGAAAAATAAATATCATGCAAAGCCATTCCGTTTAGTGAGAAGGCCAGGTTTTTCATTCCAAATTCAGTAATCTCTCCAGCGCGCATCTCGGCTTCTGATTGGTTTACTTTGTCTACATACTTGGCGTAAAGACCAAGGTGATGACTTATATTCTCTGGGCTAAGACCGAGATTGGTATCTTGAGTCAAGCGACTAAAATCTTTTTTGCTGTAGGCTGTACCGTCATAGACAGGAAACAAATTTGCATCGTTACCATGCACTAAGTCAATTGCTTTGGTTTTGTGATCGAGGCTACCCATTGGACAACAAGCGCTTAAGCCAAGTGCTGCTCCTGTCACTCCTAGTCCTGTTAGAAATGCTCGTCTTGATATTTGCTTAGTTTTAGTTTCCATGGAAACTATTATAACTTAAGTTCCTTAGGCGACTGTTGCCGCTGCTGGTGCTGGTGGAACTACTGGAGCTTGAGCTATTGGTGCTGCTGCCGGAGCCGCTGTTGCCGGAGCCGCTGTTGCCGGGGCAGTTGCTACCGGAGCCGCAGTCATAGGAGCTTCTTGCGCCCCGCCCATTATTGATGCAAGTAACGCGCTCATTTGTTCCAGTTCAGCAGGACTAATTTCTTCAGCAGGGCTGGCAGTTGCGCTTTGCGCTTCAAGAGGATTTGCAAGAGGAGCTTGCTGAACTGGGACTCCTTGTACTGGAGCAGCTGGGG
>JABHOV010000083.1 GCA_018695135.1 Candidatus Melainabacteria bacterium
CAGTACCACTATGAGAGGAGTTCCATTCCTTGGATTAATTGTTGCTCCAGTTATTGAGATGTTTAGAAATATTTATAAAGTCAAGAAAAAAGACAATCTTAAGTTGCTGAATCCAAATCAAGGAGCCCAAGAGCGCAGTGTTGCTGGGGCTGTTAGTTAAGCTGTTACCATGTCATTTTTTTGAGCAGCAAAATTAGCTAAGCAAGCAGCTCCAACCATTCCTGAGTCATTGCCCATTGATCCTTCAAGGATATTGATTTTGTCTTTGAGCGCATCTACCACTCTGTCTCTAACTTTCTTGTTGAGTTTTGTATAGTTAATAAATTGAGCCATGCCACCACTTACAACAACGGCTTCTGGGTCAAGAGTGTTGATGACACTAGCCATACCAAGAGAAAGATAGTCATGCCATTGGTTGATTACTTCAATTGCAGTTTCGTCGCCCTTTTTGTGAAGCTCCATTAGTTTATAGTTATCCATCTCTGGATCAGCAAAAAATAAGTGAGAGGTGTTTTGCAGTCCTGTGCCTGAGGCGTATGCTTCCCAGCAATCCCAGTCGCCGCAAGTACATCTTCTTGCTTTTTTGTCATTGAGTTTAATATGTCCAATCTCACCACCTGCGTAGTTAGCTCCGCGCCAAACTTTGTTACCCCAAATTATGCCGCCGCCAAGTCCTGTTCCAACAATTACAAGTAGTACTGGGTCAAAGTTTTTGGCGCAGCCGACGGTAGCTTCAGCAAGAGCTGCGCAGTTGGCGTCGTTCTCTACTTCAACTGTGATGCCGAGTCTTTCTTCAAGTTCGGATTTTACTTTGGTACCTTTCCAGCCTTTGATATTGCCGCAGCCACCAATCATTATGCCGTCGTTACTGACGATGCCGGCTGTTGAAATCCCAACTGCTTTGATATCATGAGTTTTTTTAAGCTGCTCGACCATATCGGTCATGGTTTGCAAAATTGCTTCAGCGTCATTTTGTGGTGTGGCTTCACGTAGCTCTTGGTCTTTAACTAATTGACCATTGACGAATGGACAGGCTGCTATTTTGGTGCCGCCCATGTCTATTCCTACTGTGACTATTTCTTGATCTAATGACATAAGTTTGAATATAACATAGCAAACTGCGCCCGTGCCCTGGTTTGACGAAGATGGATTGTTCCCAAGATTAAACAAAATTTATCTTCCTTCGCTGGACAAGTGCCACGGATAGTGTAATACTGTTATTAAGGTTTATTTTAGATTTGCGAAAGCAGGTTCCCAGAATCAACCTAGGTCATCAAAGCTGATGACAAATATAAAGGAGAAAGTGATGCAAGATAAATTCACGATCGAGCCCATGGGCACTTACAACAGAGGACTGTGCAAGGATGAGATTCTAAAACAAGTAGAATCCCTCCGCAACTTTTATTACCAAATGGGATATGACACTGTTAATGTCAAAACCATATTTTCTTTGACAATTTCCTATCTTAAGGGAAGTGTTAATAAGATGATAGTTAGGGCATTCTTTGATGTCTTAATGCAGGGTAATAGACTTAACACCGGCAAAGAAGTTAATTTGCTCAATTGTTTTGATGAGTTGATTGACAACTTCAGTTACCAAGAAGAGAAGAGTCGCGAAATTGATATGCAGCTTGACTTTGGTTTGCAGGCATAACTAGAGCTTATCCGTTCTGTTTGAATCGAAGCTAACTACTCAGTCGTCATTGCGAGGAATGCGAAGCAGGACGTGGCAATCTAATCCAAAGGTATTAGTTTAAGCATGGATTTATGCATTGGATTGCTTCTCTTCGCTCGCAATGACAGCTAAGCTGTTACTGCACCAGACAGGACAGACTTCCCTGTCGACTTAAGATCATCACAAGCACGTTGAATTCTAGCTGCCATATTCTCTTCTGCTTTTTTCAAGTAAGAGCGTGGGTCGTAGAACTTCTTGTTGCCAACTTCACCGTCGATCTTAAGAACCGAGTCGTAGTTTTTGAACATGTGATCAACGATTGGTTGTGTGAAAGCATACTGAGTGTCAGTGTCTACATTCATTTTGATTACACCATAGTTAAGTGTTTCATGAATATCTCTCAAGTCAGAACCAGAACCACCATGGAAAACAAGATCAAGAGCAGCATCAGCACCATGTTTGTCGGTGATTGCTTTTTGACCATCTCTCAAAATAGTTGGAGTGAGTTTGACGTTACCAGGTTTGTAAACACCATGAACATTGCCAAAAGTAGCAGCTAACATAAATCTGCCGCCAACTTGAATTAGAGTTTCGTAAACTTCAAGCATATCTTCTGGACTTGTGTAGAGCTTGTCTTTATCAACACCAGATGTATCGTGTCCATCTTCTTCTCCACCAACTACACCGGTTTCAACTTCAAGAATAATTTCATTAGGACCACATAGTGCTAATAATTCTTTTGAAACAGCCATGTTGTCAGTGGTAGAAAGTTCTGAACCATCATACATATGAGAGTTGAACAAGTTAGGTCTTCCTTCTGCTTTACGTTTGGCAGTTTCTTCGATAAGTGGTTTGAGGAAACTATCAACCTTGCCTGGTTGGCAATGATCTGTGTGAAGCGCGATCATTACGTTGTATTTTTCAGCAAGTGTGCGGCAAGCATCAGCCAAGACGATTGAACCGAGCACCATATCTTTTTGAGATAAGCCAGAAGCAAATTGACCGCCACCGGTAGAAACTTGAATGATTCCATCTGACTTAGCGTCTGCAAAACCCTTAAGGGCTGCATTGATAGTGGCGATTGATGTGATATTGATAGCAGGGTAAGCGAACTTGCCCTTCTTGGCTCTGTCGAGCATTGTGCAGTACTGTTGATAATTTGCGATTGGCATTGTGGTTCTCCTTAAGTCGTTGCGAGCGAAGCAATTAATCCTGTCAATGAACTTGAGCGTGCTCGTCAAACTGAGTTTAACATGTGATACTCTATGGTAAATAATAATTTAAGTTTATAGCAAGGAATTAGGCAGTTCAGTCGTCTAATTCATTTGTTTTGTCCGGTCTTGTCGCATCTTCAGCTTCTTGACGTTTAATAGCGTCATAAACCTCACGTCTATGGACACTAACATCTCTTGGAGCATCTATACCTAGTCTTACTTTGTCGCCTCTGACTTTGTCGCCTCTGATATCAACTATTGTAATAACAATATTGTCACCGATTATTATTTTTTCGTCTTTCTTTCTTGATAGTACTAAGAAATTGTCACTATCTATGTCGTTTGGCTTTTTAGGTTCTGGCTTACTTGCTGTGGTTTCTTCTGTTAAATTGGAATTTGGCTCAGTCTCTGAAGTAGTTAATAATCTTGCTCTGATTACAGGTATGTCTATTGGTGCATTAATACCTATACTAACGTTGTTGCCGCGAATTTCTTGAACTCTAATTGCGATCTCATCACCAATAATGATGTCTTCATCTTCTTTGCGTGAAAGCACTAACATCCCTCCAGCAGCGTGTCCTATTGCTGCTCTTGATAGTCTTTTGTGTAGTGGTGCTTTTCCCCATCCACCACAATTATTAAGGTCTATGGCTTCGCCTGGCAAGCCGTGAGCTTGCTGAGAAATAGGAACATCAATATAGTGCATTGTTGTGTTTGGTGATTCTGAAGTTTGCAGTAATTGGCTTGCAACGGCACGTGAGTTATTTGTATAAAGTGTTTCAGCTTCACTGGCTCCAGTGACCCTCGTTGGTGTTTTTTGAGTAATATTTGGCTTTGGCGTTTGGGGTATTGTTGTTAACATAATATGGGTCTCTGGATAAGATAGTAGCAAAAGTCATGCCATTTTGCAATAGCTGAAAATATCTGTATTGACTTAAGGGTGCACTAAAAATGGGTACTTGACACACGGACAGAACCTTTTTCATGGACCCGACTAGAAAACTTCGTTTTCAGCGTATCCTATGCCCCAACCACATTAGCGGCAGCTTTACCAGTATATTCCATCACCATTACTTCTAATAATGGGTGTCTATGCATTTTGTCATCAACAAATCGGTGAATTTCTGATTTAACGTCGGTTTCGATTTTGGCTATTTC